>JAAZPG010000042.1 GCA_012797375.1 Acidobacteriota bacterium | reverse complement strand
GCACATCCGGAAAGACAAGGCCCTGGCGGTCACGGGACCTTACCGGTTCACCCGAAATCCGCTTTATGTCGGAAGCTTCATTCTCGGCCTCGGCCTCGTCTGTTGTGCTTGGACCTGGTGGGGAGCGGTGATTTTCGGTCTCTATTTTCTCGTGTTCTATGTGCCGGTCATGGCCGAGGAGCGCGACCGCCTCCGGCGCCTTTTTCCCCAAGCCTACGCTGAATACGAGAAACGCGTTCCCCTCTTTTTCCCGACGCTCCGGGGCGCGGCCCCAAGCGAGCCCCGGAAATGGGAGGCCGCCCTGTTTCGCCGAAACAAGGAATTCCGGGCTTGGCTCGGGACGGCGATCGTCTGGGGACTGTTCATCCTCCGGGGATGGATTCGATGACGCGGACGCCCGGGCGCCTGGCCCGTCTTCGCACCGTCCTCGGCCGTCGCCAAACGGACCTCCGGATCGTCCTGGAGGAAATCACCAACGCCCACAACGCGGCCGCGGTCCTCCGCACCTGCGACGCGGCCGCGATCCTTCATGTCGACCTTATCCAGGCCGAGCCGGCCCCGCTGCCCTTCAACCAGGCGATCACCACCCGGGCGGACAAATGGCTCGTCCTGCATCACCATCCAAGCCCCGCGGCGTGCTACGAAACGCTCAAAGCCGCCGGCTTCCAGATCGCGGCCGCCGACCTGAGCCCGAAGGCGATCCCCCACACCGAGCTGGATTACTGCCGGCCGACGGCGATCGTTTTCGGCAGCGAGCGCGAGGGCCTCTCGCCGGCGGCCCGAGATGGGGCTGACGTCCGGATCAAGATCCCGATGTTCGGGATGGTCCAGAGCCTCAACCTCTCGGTCTCGGCCGGGATCATCCTCTATGAAGCCGTCCGCCAGCGGCTCGCCCGAGGGTTCTTCGATTCGCCCCGCCTGTCTCCCGAGGAATTCGAGAAGCTCCTCGCCGGC
The DNA here is from genome assembly GCA_012797375.1 of Acidobacteriota bacterium. GTDB lineage: Bacteria > Acidobacteriota > Aminicenantia > Aminicenantales > UBA4085 > JAAZPG01. The sequence continues at coordinate 4,845 of JAAZPG010000042.1, read as the reverse complement.
TGGATGGAGCTTTAAGGGGTTACTCGAGCCCCTCCCCTCCTCAAATTCGATAAGAACCGCGGAGCCGCGGCGGCCGCGTCCCTTCCTTTTCGAATTCCTCGGCCAGCCTTCTCATCTGTTCCCGGCTCAGGGTCCCGAGCGGCCGGTCTCCGAAGAGATCCCTCAAATCCCGGACCGCCCCCCGAAACACCGAGGCGGCTCCCTCCGGCCGTTTATCCTCCTCGGCGACCGGAATCTCGATCGTCATGGGCTTGCGGTCACGGAGAATCTCCAGCTTGACCTTGTCCCCCGCTTTTTTATCCCGGATCAAGTCGCTCAAGCGGGCGACCGTATCCATCGTTCGGCCGTCGGCCTTGAGAATCACGTCGCCGGCCTTGAGGCCCGCTTTTTGGGCCGGGCTGTCCGGAGCGAACTCGGTCACGAGCAGCCCCCGGCCGTCCTTGACGCCGAAGAACGCGGCCAGATCACGGGTCAGCTCTTGGAGAGTGACCCCGATGTAGCGGCGGTTTTCCCAGACGAAGAACCGTTCCGGACCGCCGGGCGCGGCCGGCCGTTCGGTTCCCTTGACAAGCGGAGGGAACAGCCTCGGAAACCGGGTTTCCAGCTCGAGGCGGCCGTCCTCGGGGGTGAATTCTCCCAGCTTGACCTTCACCTCCTTGGATTCTTTGTCCCGGAGAATTTCCAGGACAACCTCGGTCCCGGGCTTCCGCTTCCGGATCTCCCGGGAAAACGCCGCCCCGGAGGGGATCTCGGCCCCGGCCGCCTTGACGATGACGTCGCCGGGTTTCAGCTTGGCCGCTTCGGCCGGGCTTTCCGGCTCGACTTCCCTGATTTCGAGACGGCCGTCCTTTTCGGCGATCATAATCCCAATCCATCCGCGGAGGACTTTGCCGTCCTTCCGGATGTCATTGGCGACCGAGCGGACGACATCCGCCGGAACGGCCAGGGCCATCCCGGAGGAAGGCCCTTCGGCCCGGCTGAAGACCGTTCCGGTGCCGACGACTTGCTGCTCCCGGAATTCGAAATAGACCGGCTGGTCCTCGAAGAAAGTTCCGCGCAGGACGCCGATCAGCCTCCCCTCGGAATTGACGACCGGGCTGCCCGACGAGCCGGGCATCACCCAGAGGTTGAGCCGGATGCGGTCCGCGGTCGCCGAGCTGACGATCCCTTGGGTCACGGCCGGCGTGTCCTCGGGAGAGAAGCCGACCGCCCCGGCCCAGACGCCCGGCCGGGCGTCGGCCGTCGTCCCGAGGGCGATGGGGGCCAGGCCCTTATTCTTGACCTCGATCACGGCCAAGCCGGTCAGGGTGTCGAATCCCTTGAAATCGGCTGGATATTGTTTTCCGTCGAATGTCCGGACGGTGATTTTTTCATCCCGCGGCGAGATCAAGGCGGTGGTGACGATCGTCCCCTCGGCGTCGATCACCACGCCGGTGGCGATCTTGCGGACGCCGTTTCGGGCCTCGACTTTCACGACCGAGGGCGCCGTCGATTTCAGGATGCTTTCGATATTCCGCTCGTCGGCGGGGACGGCGGCCGCGACGGCCGACAACGATCCGGCCGCCAGGACGAGGGCCAGGAGGGCGGCCTTGAAAAGGAAATGACGATGGGACATGGGATCCTCCTTAATAACGGATCATCGCGAACGACGAATCCGAGATTTGTTCCAGAAGATAGACGGCTTCCGCGTCCGTCGAGCCGGCCCGGATTTCCCGGCCGTAATCGATGGTTTCCATGACCGGGATCGCGGACGGCTCGGCGGCCGAGACGGCATATCCGCCGGCGGTCCGCGGCTCCTTCCCCGGAACGACGAAATTCAAGATGGTGAAAAAAGCCAGGAGAGCGGCCGCCGACCCGGAAAGCGCCCACTTGAATAAGCGCACCCGCCGTTCTTGGGGCCGCGCCCGTCGCCTCCGGTCCAGTTCCCGCAACACCCGGTCCTCGAAATCCTCCGGGGCTGCGACCCGGGCCAATCCTTTCCACGCCTTAGCATCGTCCATCGCTGATCTCCCGTTTAGCGAACGCGGTGACGCCGTCCGACGCCCCCTCCAAGCTTTTCCGGAGCATGGCCCGCCCCCGGCTGATGCGGGCCTTGACCGTTCCGACCGGGCTTTTGACGATCGCCGCGATTTCCTCCTGGCTGTAGCCCTCGACGTCCTTGAGGACGACGGGGATCCGGTACCGCGGATGAAGAGCGGCCAAGGCCGCCCGCAAGTTCCGGGTCAATCCCGTGTCCGATTCCTCGCCGGCCGGCGTGCTGATTTCGACGGTCGGGGGGAGATCCTCCAAGGAAACAGCCATCATCCGGCGGCGCCTCTTGTGATCGGTTTTCGCCAGGTTCGAGGCGATGGCATAGATCCAGGAGGAGAGCGGGGCGATCGGCCGGTAGCGGTCGGCTTTGAAATAAACCCGGATGAACGTCTCCTGGGACAGGTCGACCGCCTTTTGATAATCGCTCGTCACCTGGTACAAGTAATTCACGATCTTGTCCTTGTAGGCACGGACGATCTCGGCGAAGGCCGAGCCGTCGCCTTGCTGCACGCGGGCGATGAGCGCCTGATCATCCATGCTCATGATGATTAAACCCTCGGGGCGTTCCGGACGTTGCGTTCCTCCCTCCAACATAGACCGATCCGCCCGGCTTTTCAAGAACGCCCTCCAGGGGCCGGCGGCCCGGCCGGTTGGGCCTGAAAACCGCTTCCGGTATAATGTCCAGCATGAACGGGACAAAGGAACGATCGATTCTCTTTTCCCCCTTGAAGGTCGGAACAGCGGAGATTCCCAACCGTTTCGTCCGGTCGGCCACCCATGAGTTCCTGGCCGGAAAGGACGGCCGGATGACGGAGCGGCACCGGGATCTATACCGGGCCTTGGCCGAGGGAGGCGTCGGGCTGATCATCACCGGCCACGCCTATGTCAACCGCGCGGGCATCGCCAGCCCCGGCCAGACGGCCGCCGACGACGACCGCCTCATCGAGCTCTTCCGGCCGGTTCCCGAGGCGGTCCACGGGACGCCCTCCAAGATCTTCCTCCAGATCGCCCACGCCGGCCGCCAGACCAAGGAACGCCTGACGGGGGGCGTCCCCCTCGCCCCCTCGGCCGTTCCCGATCCCGTCTCCAAGGTCACGCCCCGGGAAATGACCGAGGGCGAAATCCACGGCCTTGTCCGGGATTTCATCCAGGCCGCCCGGCGGGCCGCGGCCGCCGGTTTCGACGGGGTCCAGATCCACGCCGCCCACGGATATCTCCTCAGCGGCTTCCTTTCGCCCCATACCAACCGCAGGACGGACGCCTGGGGCGGGTCGACCGAAAATCGTGCCCGGGTCGTCGTCGAAATCCTCGCCGGCATCCGGGCGGAGCTCGGTCGGAAATTTCCCGTGATCATGAAAATCAACGCCTCCGATTTCCTCCCCTCCGGATTGGAGCCGGAGGAAGCGATCGCCGTCGCCCGCCGGCTTGAGCCCCTCGGGCTCGACGGTGTGGAGGTCAGCGGCGGAATGGCCGAGGCGGGCCGCGGCTCGGTCTGGCCGGGGCTCAGGACCGAGGACGAGGAGGGTTATTTCGTCGGGGACGCCGTCCGGTTCAAAGCCGCCTTGAAGATTCCGGTCTTCGGCCTGGGAGGAATCCGGACCTTCCGGGTCATGGAACGCTTCGTTCAAGAAGGACGCGTGGATTTCATCTCGCTCAGCCGGCCGCTGGTTCGGGAACCGGACCTGGTCCGCCGCTTCCGGCTGGGGCAGGCCGAACGATCGGCCTGCCTCTCCTGCAACAAATGCTTCAATCCCCGCGGGCTCTCCTGCGGGGATCTCCGGAAGCGGCCGTCTCCCTGAGCGGGACTCCCGGGGATCGTCCCCCCCCGGCCGGATCGGCGGATGGACTCGGCCGCCGTTTTAGGATGAAATCGTTTTGTTTCTTTCTTCAGGGTTTCATTAAGCTATTGATATATTTATAATTCAATGACGGGAACGGCCGCCATGATCCTTTTTCCGATATCTTCCGCTCTTTCCACGGACCGGGAAAATCACGCTTCCGGTACGGAACTCCGCTCTCCTGGAATCCGTTTATAAAGGTGAAGTGAGTGGATTTGGACGCGATCATACAAGGTTGACGGGACGGCAACGAAGGAGACTGGAAAGTGCTGGTTGATCTTTTCTCGAAAAAAGTATTCAACTTGTCTTACCAGTTTGCCGGATCATACCAGGAAGCCCAGGATCTCACCCAGGAAATCTTCGTCAAGCTGTTTCATGCCCTCCCGAAATACGAGCCCGGCCGGAATTTCTCGGCCTGGCTGACCACCCTGGCCAAAAACCACCTCATCGACGAATACCGGCGGACCCGGTGGGAAAAGAAGAACCGGGACGATTTCGAGGCCCATCTTTTCTCGGCCGCGGCCCCCGACGGCGACCCCGAGGCGGATCTTCTGCGCGGCGAACGGCGGAGAATCCTCTGGGAGGGCCTCAATCAGCTCCCTCCCGACATCCGCCTGGCCGTCCTTCTCAAGGAAATCCACGGCAAAAGCTACGGGGAAACAGCCGAAATCACCGGCGTCCCTGAAGGGACGGTCAAATCCCGGGTCAACCGGGGCCGCCTTCAACTGGCCCGGATTCTCCAAAAAACAAGGGAGAAAGCCGATGTCCTGTAACCGCATCGAAGAGCTCCTTCCCGGTTTCCTTGACGGCGATCTCGGCCCCGGGGAACGGGCCATGGTCGAGGACCATCTTCGGACTTGCCCGGCCTGCGCCTCGCTTCTAGCCCTCTTGGGCGAGACCGACGCGGCCCTGGCCTCGTTTCCCGAAGTCGAAGTCGGGGACGATCTGCGGGAACGGCTGGGGGGGGGCGCCGGGG
>JAAZPG010000404.1 GCA_012797375.1 Acidobacteriota bacterium | reverse complement strand
TACGAAAACGCCTTCCCGCCCGTCTTCGTCGGCTCGATCCAGCCGAGATAGAGGCCGGCGACCAGCATGATCAGGGCCAGGACGAAATGGTAGAAAAGCGTGTTCGGGAACAGGGTCTTCAGGAAATAGGCGGCCATGGCGATGAGGATGAACCCGAAAATCTTCCGGACCCAGATCATCCAGGCGCCCGAGCGGGGAAGCCGGCCCAGGGCGCCGGAAAAGACCCCCAGGATAAGGAAGGGGACGCCCAGGCCGAGGGCCAGGACGAAGAACAAGGAGAAGCCGAGCAAGACATCGCCCCGGTTGCCGACGTACGTGAGAAGCCCCAGGACGAACGGCCCGATGCACGGGGCGGCGACGATCCCGACGGTCAAGCCCATGAGGACCGTGCCGAAATATCCTTTTTGGCTTCCTCCGGCCAGCGTGTTGAGAAAAGCGGGCATGCGGAATTCGTAGACGCCGAACATGCTGAGCGACAGGGCGATCATGATCAGGGCGATCCCGATCAGGACGGGAGGATACGTCAGCGCCGCGCCGAATAATCCGCCGGTAAAGGCCGCGATCACCCCGAGAATCGAATACGTGACGGCCATGCCTAAAACGTACAGGATCGCGTGGAGGAAGACGCCGCCCTTTTTCCCCTCGGATTGGCCGCCGAAATAGCTGATCGTGATCGGGATGATGGGATAGACGCAGGGAGTCAGGGTCAAGCCCAGCCCGCCCAGGAAGACAAGGGCGAAAATGACCGGGAGCCCTTTCCCTTCAAACGGGACTTCCCGGCCGGAAGGCCCGGCCGCGGGTTCAAGCGCCGGCGGTCCGGATTCCGGCTCCGCTTCAGGAGAAACAGAGTCGGCGGCTTCGGCCGCCGGCGGTTCTTCCGCTCGGACCGGAGCCTCGGCCGTCGACGCCGCCTGTTTGTCCGCCGGCGGCGACGGGGACGGAGCCGCCGCCGGGGGGAAGGCCACGCCGACGGTATCGGAAAACGGAACGTCCCGGGGCGGAAGACACGTCTGGTCGTCGCAGGCCTGGTAGCTCACCGTACCGGCGATCGTCCATTCCTTTCCGGCGAAATCCGCGGCCACCGTGACGTCGAATGGAACGGCGATCACGCCCTCGAAAACGGAAAGCGGCATTTCGGAGAAGCTGAGCTTCCGCCGCAGCGGACGGGGGAAGACGGGCCGGCCGTACGTCACCCCGGCCTGGGGCTGGAAAACGACGGTCGTTCCGATGAGATCCTCATCCCCGGGCCGGTCGGAATTGATGTGAAAAGGAGGCCGGATCGCTAGTTCCAGGACGGCCGGAACGGTCCGTCCGGGCGGAAAGCCTCCATCCGGGGCGACGACTTTGACCGAAACGATGTCGTCCGGCGCTTGGCTGAAGACGGCCGGACCGAAAGCCAACAAAATGCCGAGAATGAAAAAAAGGCGCTTCATGCGATGTCTCTCCGGAAACGGCGGAATCGGGCGGAATTATAGCACAAACGTTCGGCGGAGGAGGGCGCGCCCCTCCCCCCCGCCGCTGATTTTCGGCAGAAAGCGAAGCGGATCCCCTTGTCCGGCTCTCCGGAGGGATGATACCATTCCGGAGCGCGGGGAGGCCGCATCGCCTCCCAGACGAATCGAAAAAGGACGCCTCATGCCGCTTGACCGAACGGAAGCCCTTCGAGCCGAATACCGGGCCCGCATCAACCGGGTCCTCGACTTCATCGACCGCCACATCGGCCGGGACCTCT
>JAAZPG010000403.1 GCA_012797375.1 Acidobacteriota bacterium | reverse complement strand
TGACCCTCGGCTTTCTCTGCCTCGGGCCGATCGCGACGCGCCTCCAAGCCGATCCGCCTCTCCTGACCAAGGCCGAGGCGACGGACTTCAAGGCCACCTCGCGCCACGCCGACGTCCGGGCCTTCATCGACGAGCTGCAGAAACGCAGCCCGCTCGTCCGGATTGAATCCATCGGCCGGACGGCCGGCGGCTTCGACATCCCCGCCCTCATCGTGGCCGACCCGCCGGTCGCTTCGCCGGAACAGCTGCGCCGCGACGGCCGGGCCGTCGTCTACTTCCAGGCCAACATCCACGCCGGCGAGGTCGAGGGCAAGGAGGCCTGCCTGATGCTGGCCCGGGACATCGCCGCCGCGGCGAAGCGTCCCTGGCTGGAAAAAATCGTTCTGGTCATCGTCCCCAACCTCAACGCCGACGGCAACGAGAAAATCGACCCCCGCAACCGCTCCTACCAGCCCGGGCCGGCCGAGGGCGTCGGTCTCCGGACCAACGGCTGGAACCTCGACCTCAACCGCGACGGGATGAAGCTGGAGAGCCCGGAGATCTCGGCCGTCGTCCGCAACGTGTACCTGCGCTGGGATCCCCTGATCTTCGTCGACTGCCACACGACCAACGGCTCCTTCCACCAGGAGGTGGTCACCTACGGCTGGAGCGCCAACCCCAACGTCGACCGCGAGATCCGAACTTATATGAGCGAGGCCATGATGCCGGCCGTCGAGAAAATCAACGAGGACAAGCACGGCGTCCTGACGTGCGGCTACGGCTATTTCCGCGACGATAAGGATCCGGACAAGGGCTGGACGGCGATGGAATTCGAGCCCCGCTTCTCGACCAATTATTTCGCCCTGCGCAACCGCTTCGCCATCCTGATCGAGAACAACGTCTACGCCGAATACAAGGACCGGGTCTGGGGCAATTATCATTATCTCGAGTCCCTCCTCGAATACGCCTCGGCCCATGTCGACGAGATGAAAGCCCTGGCCGCGGCGGCCGACGCCCGGTCCGTCCGGCGGGGAATGAACCCGTCCGCCGGCGATGGGTTCGGCTTGGAATACGATTACCGTCCCCTCAAGAATCCCATCACCGTCTACGCCTACGAAACCGAAGTCATCGGGACCGAGGGCGCCTGGCCCCGGCGCCGATCCACGGGCAAGCTTCATGTCCGGACGGTTCCCTATTACGCCGACGGCTTCGCCACCCGCTCGGTTCCGTTCCCGGCCGCCTACCTCGTCCCGGTGACCGAGCCCGCCGTCCTCGACCTGCTGCTCCGCCACGGCCTGGCCGTCGAGCGGTTGACCGCCCCGGTCGAAGCGGACGTCGAGACGTTCAAGATCAGCGAGATCAAGGCGCCCGACCGGCTCTACCAGGGCCACCGGCTGAACGCGGTCAAGGGCGAGTACCTTCCGGGGAAAGCGGCCTTCCCGGAGGGAACCCTCGTCATCTCCACCGCCCAGCCTCTCGGCATGCTGGCCGCCTGCCTGTTGGAACCGGAAAGCGGAGACGGGCTGGTCGCTTGGAACTACCTCGACAAGCACCTGTCCTCCAGCTGGGGCGGGGGGACGGTCGGGACGACCGTTCCGATCTACCGGCTCCTGAAGCCGGCGGTTCTGCCCGCGGAAGCCGTCCGATAGGCCCGGAGCCTGTCCCCGGCCGGCGGACGGATTCCCCGGGGGGAGGAATCCGCGGAGCATTCGCGCCGATTCAAAATAATCCGGCGCCGGCCGCCCGCCGCTTCAAAGACGACGGGAAGGATCGGACCGGTCGCGACGATGAACACCGCCCCGGACACCTCTCGAAGCGCGAGGACCCGGCGGTCTTTCTTTCTCAGCGGTCCTCCGGCCCCGGGAGCGGGACGCTCTCCTTTTCACAAAGCCGCCGGAGGACGCCGAGACTCCGCTCGTCGGCGTAATCGAAAAAGTCGCCGTACGGCCGGCCGAGACAGGCGAGGACCTCGGACGTTTGAGGGTCGAGATCCTCGTTTTCCGCCGGAAGCCTGATTCCGGCAAGCTTCAGGGACATAAAGCCCCGGACGAATCCGGTCGTGACCAGGACCCGGGGCAGGCCGTGGTTGATGATTTCCTCCCGAATCCGCCGCAGGCGGCGCTCGTCGACCGCGTCCATCAGGACCAGGTACTTCTGGTGGAGAACCCACTCGTTGATCAGCCCGACGACATCCGCCGGCTCGAACTGCCGCCAGAACGATCCCGGCCATTCCGGCCGGACGAATCCCCCGATGACGAAGGCGCCGGCCTCGTACCCGAAAATCCCCCGCTCCCGGCCGAGGGCGAGGGCAGCTCGAAGCAGGCGGATCTGCCTGTCCGGCGTCAGCCGCTCGAAAGCCGCCAGGTTGATGAGGTGCGTCCCGAGGGTCGCCTCGAACAGATGATCGATCACCCGGCCCTCGTTGAGGTCGAAGCTGCGGTTGATGAACTCCCCGGCCTTGGCGCTGTCCCGGAGCCTCCCGTAACGAAGAGCGTGGCCCAGGTCCTGGAGGCTGCCGAACTCGGCCTCGCCGAATTTTTCCATGAGATCCCGGTACGCCGCGTAGTCCCGGGCCAGCTGCTCGAACCGGGGCCGCTCGGCGGGCGTCAGGTCGACGTG
>JAAZPG010000402.1 GCA_012797375.1 Acidobacteriota bacterium | reverse complement strand
TCGCCCGCGAGATTGGCGGCAACTTCCGGATCCAGGGCACGCGCGCCATCATGTCGAAGCGGGGTGGGACCTACACGGCGGCGGTCGTCGCTGCATGGGGGCGTAACCTCCACGGCTGGGACATCTCGCCCTCGCTTCGGGCGGCCCTGACGTTCCGGTCCCCCTTCACCCTCGAGGCCGGAACCGAAACGGTCGACCGCTACGCGGCCCCGGAGGCCGGAACGGAGATCATCATCCGGGGGGAATCAGCCGATTCGTTCAAGCGGCCCCTGGCCGTCGGGGCCGGATTTTCCATCCGGCACAGCGACCGGTTCCGGACGGCGCTCGACGTCGCCTGGACGCGCTGGTCCTCCTACGAAGCCGTCTGGCTGGGAGATGCCCCCGTCCGCGATTTCCGGGATACGGTCCGCGTTTCGGCCGGAGGAGAATTCCTCTCAACGATCCGGATCTTCAGGAAAATAGTTGAGGCCCCCTTCCGCTTCGGCCTGATCTACGATCCCCAGCCGCCCGCCCGGCCGCGCTCGGCGTATTGGGGAATCGCGGCCGGAGCCGGACTGGCGATCGACGGCTTCCGAATCGACCTCGGCGGCTTGATCGGGACGGCCCAGGACGCCGGCGACCGCTTGACGTCGGCCCGGATTTCCCTTTCCTGCGGATATGCCTTTTGAGACGGCCATGAAACGCGCGATTCTCCTGCTTCCGGTCCTGGCCGGAGTCTTCGTCCTTCCCGTATTCGGCGGAACTCCGGACGTTAAAATCGTCAGCGTTCCGCGATCGGCGGCCCTGGCCGAGGCGGCCGTCCGCCTGGACCTGGACCTCCTGGCTGAAATCGAGGGCCGCGTCCTCATCGCCGCCTCGCCCTCGGATCTCCGGAAACTGGCGGAATGCGGCCTTCAGATCGTCGACGAAAGCGTCCTCTTCGCTCCCTCGTCGCCCCCGGCGTCTTCCGTCTATTCCTTCTCGCCCATCGGCGCATACCACACCTACCGGGAGCTCGCCGACGACTTAGCCGCTCTCCAAATCCAGTACCCGGACTTGGCCCGCGTCGTCACGATCGGGACCAGTCTTGAAAACCGCCCGATCCTCGCCCTGAAAGTGAGCGACAATCCCGGTCTCGACGAGGACGAGCCGGCCGTTCTGTTTCTCGGCTGCCATCATGCCCGGGAATGGATCTCGGTCGAAGTCCCGTTCCTTTTCGGCCGCCGTCTCCTCGAACAATACGCCTCCGATCCCGCCGTCCGCCGCCTCGTCGACGAAGCGGAAATCTGGATCGTGCCGATGGTCAATCCCGACGGCCATGACTACAGCGTCCGGGTCTACCGCTATTGGCGGAAAAACCGGCGGGCCGGCGAAGGCGGATTGTTCGGCGTGGACCTGAACCGGAATTACGGGAAGGCCTGGGGATGCGACGACGAGGGCTCGAGCCCCGACCCGGCCTCGGACGTCTATCGCGGGCCGGCGTCTTTTTCCGAGCCGGAAACCCGGGCCGTCCGCGACTTGATTGTCAGCCGCCGCTTCGGCGCCCTGATTTCCTTCCACAGCTATTCGCAACTGCTCCTCTATCCCTGGGGATACACGACGCTTCCGGCCCTCCAGGAATCCCTGCTCAAAAGCCTCGGAACGCGGCTGACGGACCTGATGAGGGCGGTCAACGGACGAGATTATGTCTGCGCCCAGGCCGGCGCGGCCCTCTATCTCACAAATGGCGACACGACGGATTGGGCGTACGCGGCCACGGGGATGCCGGCGTACACGATCGAGCTTCCGCCCCTGGACATTCTTGGCGGCGGATTCTTCAACCGGGAGGAAGACATCGATCCGATTTTCCAGGAAAACCTCCCGGCCATGCTCGCCCTCGTCGATTGGGCGATCGCCCATCCCGATCCCGAGCCGGATCCGGCCGATCCGCCGCGCCGGTCCGGCCGGAAAAAGAATCCGCCCGGACCGGGAATCATCAGACGATGAGCGCCTCCCTCTCCGAAACCTCGGCCGTATCCTTCCGGGAAGGCGTTCCCTACTGGATCTTCTGGTTTTTGCTCAGCCTGATCGTCCTTCTCCTCTTTTTCATCCTGCTGCGGGACAAGGAGCTCCGGCGACGCTTGAGCCTGAGCCTGGCCGGGACGAAGCGCCGCGTTCTGCGAAAAAGCCTTGAGCTCCGCCTTCTCCGGGAAAAACGAAAAAAGGCCTTTCTCTGCCGGGAGATCGGCCGGACGGTCTGGGGGGAAAAGATCTTCCCGGATGATTTCCGCCCCGCGTTCGACCGGCTGGGGCGGATCGAGGAGGAGATCGCCGCCCGTCATGCCCTCCTCCAGGATCTCTACGACGAGATCCAGAAGGTGAAAACGGGCCCCGGGGAAGACCGGAAAAGGCGGCGGATCCGGGAGCTCGAGCGGAAAAGCAAGGCCGAGCGCCGCCGGCTGAGGGAAAAGGGAAGGGAAAAGTCGCGGGAATACGAGCGCCTCGGTTCCCGGGCCGACGAAATGCGGATCGAGCACGACAGCCTCGCCGAATGGTACGTCCGGATCGACAAGGTCAACCGGGCCATCCTGGCCGTCCTGGACCGAATCGAAAAAACCGGTTAGGAAAGGTACAATATCCACGTCATGTCCAAGCCCGAGCTGCTGGTCCACATCTGCTGCGCGCCCGACGCCTCCTATGCCGTTCCCCTGCTCGAGACGGAACACGCGGTGACGGGGTTTTTCTACAACCCCAATATCGAACCGCCGGAAGAATACGAACGGCGGCTGGCGGAAACCCGGAAGCTGGAATCGCTGCTCGGATTTTCCGTCGAGGCCGGCCCTTATGAGCCGGAGCGCTGGCTGGCGATGACCCGGGTTTTCGCCGCCGAG
>JAAZPG010000401.1 GCA_012797375.1 Acidobacteriota bacterium | reverse complement strand
GGCATCAACAGCAATATTCTCACTCCTTCGGGCGGCAACATCGGCATTGGATTCGCCATCCCCGCCTCCATGGCCAAGAAAGTCGTCATCCAGCTGAAGGACAAGGGCCGGGTCGTCCGGGGCAGGCTGGGCGTTTCCATCGCCATCCGCCCGATCGATCAGGATACCCAGAAGGCCTTGAACCTCAAGGATCGCAAGGGGGCGGTCATCAACGACGTCGAGGACGGCACGCCGGCCGAAAAAGCCGGCCTCAAGCGGTATGACGTCATCATCGGCGTCAACGGCCAGCCGATCGAAAACAGCAACGATCTGCGGTTCAAGATCTCGGAGATTCCGCCGGGCAGCCCGGTCGAAATCCGGTTCATCCGAGATGGAAAAGAGATGACCGTGACCACGAAGGTCATCGAGCTCGCGCCCGAGGAAAAGTCCCGGCCGGCGGCCGGGGCCGCGCCCAAGAACATCGGGCTGTCGGTGGAAGCCCTGACGCCGCCCCTGGCCCGCCGCTACGGTCTCAAGACCGATCGCGGACTCCTCGTCACCGACGTCGCTCCCGGCGGTCCAGCCGACCGCCGCGGCCTCGCTCCAGGCGACATCATCATCGAGGCCAACCGGAAGAAAATCGAAACGCTCGACCAGTGGAACGCCATGATCAAGCCTCTCAAACCGGGCGATCCCCTCATGCTGGCCGTCCGGAGAGAGGACGACAGCGGTCAATTCTCGGAATTCATCGTCACCCTGCGCATCACCGATTAACCATGAAATTCACCAAGTTCCACGCCCTGGGAAACGATTTCCTGATCGTCGACCAGGACGAAGTCGCGCTGTTCGAAGAGCCGGGGGACCTGGCTCATCGCCTCTGCGAGCGGCACACCGGCGTCGGGGCCGACGGGATTCTCCTCGTCTCGGTCACGAACCGGTCCCGGGGCGAGGCCCGGTTCCGGATTTTCAACGCCGACGGATCCGAGGCGGAAATCTCCGGCAACGGTCTCCGGTGCGCCGCCGCTTATCTCTATTCCCAACAGAAGATCGACGTCCCCGTCGTCCGCTTCCAGACGGCCGCCGGCGAACGGACCTGCGCCCTCGTCCGCCGGACCAAAGACGGGTTTCTCATGAAGATCGAGCTGGGGATTCCGCGGTTCGCCCCGGCCGATATCCCCTTCGACGACGGAACGGTCCACGACCGGATCCTCGATTATCCTCTCGTGATCAACACCGAAACCTACCCGGTCACGGCCGTGTCTCTCGGGAATCCGCACTGCGATGTCTTCATCGACCGCTTCCCGGGCCGGTTCGAGTGGCATGAGCTCGGCCGGGAAATCGAATCGCATCCCTTTTTCCCCCGGCGGACGAACATCGAGTTCATCCGGGTCCGGGGACGGGACGAGATCGAGGTCGTCTTCTGGGAGCGCGGCGTCGGGGAAACGCTGTCTTCCGGCAGCGGGGCGGCCGCGGCGGCCGTGGCCGCGATCGTCACGGGACGCACGGACCGGACGGTCACCGTCCGGACGGAGATGGGCTCCCTCCTCGTCGAGTGGCCTTCCGAGACGGCCCCGGTCGTTCAGACCGGGCCGGCCGAATTCGCCTTCGTCGGGTCGTTTCTCTTCAAGTAGGCCGGCCCGTTTTCCGGACGAGGGCGGCCTCCAGGACCTGGCGGATGTCCTCGACGAAGATGAACTCCATCTCCTTCTTGACCACCTTGGGAATGTCGATCAAATCCTTCCGGTTGGGCGACGGAAGGATCATCCGCTTCACGCCGGCCCGCTGGGCGGCCAAGACTTTCTCTTTGACTCCCCCGACGGGCAGGACGTTGCCCTGGAGGGTGATCTCGCCCGACATGGCCGTGTCCCAGCGGACGGCGCGGTTTGTGCACAGGGAAATGAGGGCGGCGGCGATGGTGATGCCGGCCGATGGGCCGTCCTTGGGAATCGCCCCCTCCGGGATATGGACGTGGAAATCGTTCGTCCCGAAAATCCGGTTGTCGATTTTCAGCTCCTTGGTGTGGACGCGGGCATAGCTGAGGGCCGCCTGGGCCGATTCCTTCATGACGTCGCCCAGCAGGCCCGTCAGCATCAGGCCGCCCTTGCCTTTCATCTTCAGGGCCTCGACGAACAGGACTTCCCCGCCCGTCTCCGTCCAGGCGACGCCCGTGGCCACGCCCACCCGGTCGCTCTTGCGGAGCTCATCCTTGAAGATCTTCGGCGGCCCCAGGTAGGACTCGACGCTTTGGGACGTGATCTTGTTGAGCGTCTTTTTATTCTCGGCGACCTTCCGGGCGACCTTGCGGCAGATCGAGGCGATTTCCCGCTCCAGGTTGCGCACGCCCGCCTCCCGGGTGTAGCGGGAGATGATCGTCCGGATCGCCCCGGGCGTCACCTGGATGTATTTATCCGAGAGGGCGTTCTCCTTGATCTGCTTGGGGACCAGGTGCCGGGCGGCGATCTCCATCTTTTCCTCCTCGGTGTAGCCGGGGAGCTGGATGATCTCCATCCGGTCGCGGAAGGCGGGCTGGATGGGATCCAGAAGGTTGGCCGTCGTGATGAACATCACCCGGGACAGGTCGAACGGCACGGCCAGGTAGTGATCGCGGAACGTGTTGTTTTGCTCCGGGTCCAAGACCTCGAGGAGCGCCGAGGAGGGATCGCCCCGGTAATCGGCCCCGATCTTGTCGACCTCGTCCATCATGAACACGGGATTGTTCGATCCGGCCCTCCGGAGGCCCTGGATGATTCGGCCGGGCAGGGCTCCGACGTATGTCCGCCGGTGGCCGCGGATCTCGGCTTCATCCCGCACTCCGCCCAGGGAAATGCGAAGGAATTCCCGGCCGAGGGCCCGGGCGATGGATTTGCCGAGGGACGTCTTGCCGACGCCCGGCGGTCCGACAAAGCACAGGATCGGCCCCTTGATCCGCCGGGACAGCTTCCGGACGGCTAAATACTCGATGATTCGTTCCTTGACCTTGTCCAGACCGTAGTGATCCTCGTCGAGGATGGCTTTGGCCTTCTTCAAGTCAAGATTATCGATGGTGCTCTTGCTCCAAGGAAGGGCGAACATCCAATCCAGGTAATTCCGGACGACCGTCGTCTCGGCCGACTCGGGATGCATCTGGGACAGCCGGCTGATATTCTTCTCGATTTCCCCCCGGACTTCTTCCGTCACCTTGAGCTTTTTCAGCTTTTCCTGAAAGCTCCGGATTTCTTCCTGCAGCTCGTTGCCCTCGCCCAGCTCCTTCTGGATGGCCTTCATCTGCTGGCGGAGGAAATACTGGCGCTGATGCTTGTCCATTTCGCCCTTGGCCTCGGTCGAGATCCGCGACTGGACGTCGAGGATCTCGATCTCCTTGGTCAAGTCATCGTGGACCTTTTTGAGGCGGGCGATCGGATCGACGATCTCGAGGATCGACTGGGCCTCGGGGACCTTGAGCTCGAGGTTGGCCCCGGTCAGGTCAGCCAGCCGGCCGGGTTCCTCCACATTCGAGGCGATGATCAAAACCTCCGGCGGAATGCTCTTGCCGAGCGAGGCGGCTTTTTCCAGCCCCGACCGGACGTTGCGGACGAGGGCTTCCCCTTCCAGGGATTTTTCCTGGTCCTCCGGCTCCGGGATCGGCTCGATTTCGGCGATGAAATGGCCGTTCTCCTCGTCGTAGGTCCGGACCGCGGCCCGGGTCAATCCCTGGGCCAGGATGCGGATCCGGCCGTCGGGGAGCTTCAGCATCCGCATGATCAGGGCGACCGTCCCCATTTGGTAAACTTCGTCCTGCTTGGGATCTTCGGTATCCACATCCCTCTGGGTCAGGAGAAGGATCATCCGGTGGGAAGCGAGAGCCTCGTCGATAGCCGCCTTGGATTTTTCCCGGCCGACGAACAGCGGGACGATCATGTAAGGGAAAACGACGATGTCCCGCAGCAGAAGGATCGGCAGCTTGACCGGTATGGACGGTTTGGAATCCTGGCCGTCGGCGAGGCCGTCGACCGGATCCGATTGGGGATCTTTTTCAGCCATTCCATTCACTCCACGTTTCTCTTGATGCGGACAAGGCGTCGCCGCCGCGGCGTTTCGATCCGCTTGGGAAGGGCGATCGTCAAAACACCGTTTTCGAGAGTCGCCCGGGCCCGATCGGGGACGACCGACCGGGGAAGGGCCAGCGTCCGCCGGAACGGCCCGTATTCGCGCTCCAAGCGGAAATACCGCGTCCCCGCGGGAACGGCTGCTTCCTTCTTCCGTCCCTTGATCTCCAGCCGGTTCGTCTGCAGGGAGATCTGGAGGTCCTCGGTCCGCAAGCCCGAGACCTCGACGGCCACGATCAGCGTCTTTTCCGTCTCGATCAGATCGAGACGCGGCATCCAGCCCCCCTGCCAATCCGCCGGATAGACGCCGCCCCCGCTCGTCCGGATCCGGATGACCGGATGAAGGCGCTTGATCATGCGACGTTCATAGATACGTCCGCGGCGGGCGTTT
>JAAZPG010000400.1 GCA_012797375.1 Acidobacteriota bacterium | reverse complement strand
GTTGTGGACCTTTCGATCAAGGATCTCGAGAAGGTCCTCTACTTCGAGTCATACATCGTCCTCAGCGGCGGAGATACGCCGCTCAAGGAAAAACAGCTCCTGAACGAGGAGGAGTACAAGGAAGCCCGGGAGAAATACGGCGACAAGTTCGAGGCGTCCATCGGGGCCGAGGCCATCAAGGTTTTGCTCGAAAGGATCGACATCAAGAAGGAAGCCGACCGTCTCCGCAAGGCCATGAAGAAGGAGACGTCCCAGCAGCGGCGCCTCCGGTATTCCAAGCGGCTGCGGGTTTTTAAAGCCTTGAAGAAGTCCGGCAACCGGCCGGAGTGGATGGTCTTGGACGTCGTCCCGGTCATCCCCCCCGACCTGCGGCCCTTGGTCCGGCTGGACGGCGGGCGGTTCGCCACGTCCGATCTCAACGACCTCTACCGCCGGGTCATCAACCGGCACAACCGGCTGAAGAAGCTCATCGAGCTGCGGGCCCCCGAGCTGATCATCCGCAATGAGAAACGGATGCTCCAGGAGGCGGTGGACGCCTTGTTCGACAACGGAAAGCGGGGCCGGGTTCACCTTGGAGCCAACCGCCGCCCCCTGAAGTCCCTGAGCGAATCGCTCCGGGGCAAACAGGGCCGCTTCCGCCAAAATCTGCTCGGCAAGCGGGTCGACTACTCCGGCCGTTCGGTCATCGTCGTCGGCCCCGAGCTCAGGCTCAACCAGTGCGGCCTGCCCAAAAAAATGGCCCTGGAACTCTTCAAGCCGTTCATTTTCCATAAGCTGGAGAAGGAAGGGCTGGTGGCCAGCATCAAGGTCGCCCGGGAGTGGCATGAGCAGGAGCGTCCCGAAGTCTGGGACTTCCTCGAGGAAGTCGTCCGCGAACACCCGATCTTCCTCAATCGGGCTCCGACCCTCCACCGCCTCGGCATTCAGGCCTTCGACCCGATCCTTGTCGAGGGGAAGGCCATCCAAATCCATCCCCTCGTCTGCGCGGCCTTCAACGCCGACTTCGACGGCGACCAGATGGCCGTTCATGTTCCCCTTTCCGTCGAGGCCCAGATCGAGGCCTCGACCCTGATGCTTTCGGCCAACAACATCCTCTCCCCGGCCAACGGCCGGCCGTTGACGATCCCCAGCCAGGACATGGTCCTCGGATGCTATTACGCCACCATGGCCAAGAACGGACTTCGGGGCGAGGGACGCATTTTCAGCAACGCCCACGAGGTTCTCCTGGCCTTGGAGGACAAGCAGATCAGCCGCCAGAGCCTGATCAAGATGCGCTACACCGGGCCGTTCATGAACCTGGGCGTGTATTACGACGACCAAGCCGTCCATACCTGCCCGGTGACCCGGATTGAGAAGGGCTTGATCGAGACGACCGCCGGCCGGATCATCTTCAACAGCGTGCTCCCTAAGAGCATGCCCTTCTTCAACGGAACCTTCAAGAAGAAGGGGATTGAAAGCCTGGTGTTCTACATTTACCTCCGGTGCGGGCTGAGGGAAACGGTCGAAACCCTGGACCGGCTCAAGGAACTCGGCTTCCTCCAGGCCACCCAGGCCGGATTTTCCCTGGGAATCGACGATTTCGTCGTCCCCAAATCCAAGAGCGAGCTGGTGGAGAAGGCCAACAAAAAGATCCGCGAGGTCGAGAAGCTCTACCTCGACGGGACGATTTCCGCCCGCGAGCGCTTTAACACGATCATCAACGTCTGGTCGAACGTGACCGACGAGGTCTCCGGGGCCATGATCTCGGAAATGAAGCGGATCTCCTTCGAGACGCCCAATCTCAACCCCCTGTTCGTCATGGCCGACTCCGGTTCCCGAGGCAACAAGCAGCAGATCCGCCAGCTGGCCGGGATGCGGGGCCTGATGTCCAAGCCGTCGGGCGAAATCCTGGAGACGCCGATCACCTCCAACCTTCGAGAAGGCCTGAACGTCATCCAGTACTTCATCTCGACCCACGGGGCCCGCAAGGGCTTGGCCGACACGGCCCTCAAGACGGCCAACTCGGGATACCTGACCCGCAAGCTCGTCGACGTTTCCCAGGACGTCATCGTCGACCAGCACGACTGCGGAACGCTCAAGGGCGTCAATGTTTCGGCGATCGTCGAAAACGGCGAAATCGTCGAGCCTTTCATCGACCGGGTCGTCGGCCGGACCTCGCTTGAACGGGTCCTGCACCCGGACACGGGAGAGGTCCTGGTCGATACGAACCAGGAAATCACCGAAACCATCGCCCAGGAGATGCAGAACCTGGGCATCGAGCGGGTGAAAATCCGCTCGATCCTGACCTGCGAGGCCAAGCGGGGCGTCTGCCAGCTCTGCTATGGCCGAAACATGGCTTCCGGATTCACCGTCGAGCTGGGGGAGGCGGTCGGCGTCGTCGCCGCCCAATCCATCGGCGAGCCGGGAACCCAGCTGACGATGCGGACGTTTCACGTCGGCGGCATCGCCATGGGCGAGAAGGAACAATCGAAGATCGAAGCCAAGAACGACGGGACGCTTCGCTTCCACGGCCTCCGGGCCGTCCAGGGGCCGGAGGGCCACTTCGTCGTCGTCAACCGGACGGCCAACATCGCGGTGATGGATTACCGCGGCCGCGAGGTCGAGCACTACCAGGTCCCCTACGGGGCGAAGCTTCATCTGCCCGACGGCGGGGCGGTCAAAGCCCGCCAGCTCTTCGCTGAATGGGATCCCTTCAACGCCCTGATCCTGACCGAAGAGCCGGGGCTCGTGGTCTTCCAAGACGTCGTCCCGAAGGTCACGATGGAGGAATCCCAGGACGAGATCACCGGGTTAATGAGCCAGATCATCATCGAACCCAAGGACGAGAAGCTTCAGCCCCGGATCGAGATCGTCGATCCCCAAGCCAAGGACAAGCACGGCAAGCCCGTCCTTCTGAAGCGCTACTTCCTCCCCTCGGGCGCCAACCTGGAGGTTCGGGAAGGCGTGGCCGTGGAGGCGGGAAAAATCCTGGCCAAGATTCCCCGGGAACAGGCTAAGACCAAGGACATCACGGGCGGCTTGCCGCGGGCCGAGGAGCTTTTCGAGGCCCGGCGGCCGAAGTCGCCGGCCGTCATCTCCGAAATCGACGGCGTCGTTCATTTCGGCGGCCTGGTCCGGGGCTTCCGCAAGCTGACCGTCAAGAGCGACCGGGGAGTGGAGAAGGAATATCTCATCCCCAAGGGCGCCCACATCAGCGTCGGAGACGGCGAGCGGATCAAGGCCGGGTTATCCCTCATGGCCGGCCCGGTCAATCCTCATGACATCCTCCGGGTTCTGGGCGAGAAAGAGCTGGCCGAGTACCTCCTCCGGGAGGTCCAGGAGGTTTACCGGCTCCAAGGCGTGGCCATCAACGACAAGCACATCGAGGTCATCATCCGGCAGATGCTCCGCTGGGTTAAAGTCGAGGAAGTCGGGGACACCGATTTTCTGATCGATGAGCAGGTCGACAAGTTCATGTTCCAGGATGAAAACCAGAAGGTGATCGAACGGGGCGGAAAGCCGGCCAAGGCCCGGCC
>JAAZPG010000399.1 GCA_012797375.1 Acidobacteriota bacterium | reverse complement strand
AGTCCCTTGAAGCTTCCCTCTTGCTTTTTTAAATTTCTTCGTTTATATTGTGTACGGCTTTCTTTTGCGGGCTGGAGAAAGCCCCCACCTTATGGTTCCCATCATCAACCCCCCTTTTGCTGACAACAGCCCGCATAACCCCTCTCAAGGGAGAGGGGGGGCAAAAGGGAAAACGGAAACTCATTGGATGGGATCGCCGTCCGGATATCCTCTGATGATTTCCTTGGGAATCTCATAGACTTTTTTCCAGCCGCCGTACCGGGTGACGAGATCAGGCTTGGACAAGCCTCGTTTTTTTCCGCCCTGAATCAGATAAACGGAACGGTTCGGCAACGATCCGGGTTCGATGACCATCAATCCCTCGAAGCTCCGGCTGATCGTCTCGCCCGTCCGCATCCGGTCGAGCGTCTCCTGGGGGATATCGGCGACATGCCCCCACGGATTGTTTCCCCGGTTTTGGTCGAAATTGTATTTAAAGAGACTCTCGAGGTCCTTGAACGGCCGGCGGATCAAATCGCCCGGCCCGCGCCGCTCGATCAGGTACACGGCCGCGCCGCGGCCCTTGGCGTACTTGCCTTCCCAGCTTTTTTCCTTGAGGCGGTCGCGGTCGACCTGGTCCATATCCGGCGAGGGCCGGCCCCAGTCCCCGCCGATCTCCTGCTCGATCCGCCGGAGAAGGGAGGAACAGTCGTATAGGGAGGGGACGCGCGTCCCGCCCCGGGCGGCCGATTCGAGGTCGCGGAACGTCCCAAGAAGATAGCGGTAGGCCCGCTGGAGGCCCGGCCTCACGGAAGCGCGCGACCCATATTCCAGCCGCCCTGCCAGGCGGTAGAACGTCCGGCCGGCGGCGGCGAAATGATCCGCCGCGAACAAGGCGTCCATCTGATTATCGGCCCAAGAGCCGTACCGGTCGTCGATCTGGCTGTCGATCCTATCGGCGATCTCGGCGGCCCGGTCCGCTAAATCGCGGGCCAAGTCTTTTAAGCGGCTCGACGCGTTCCATCCTTGGGACGGCTCGGCGCCGTATTCCCCGTAAGGGATGGAAGCCAGGCAGGACGCGGAGAGGGCGGCCGTCATGAAAACGATCGCGATGAGAACCGGCTTGAATTTCATGCGAAACCTCCTTGGCGATGCCGTTATTCTATCATGAATCGGCCGCCGCCGAGCGCCCTTTCCCGATTCCACGTCCGCCTGAGCCGCCGGCCGCCCTTGTGCTATAATAACGGCCGATCATGGGAAACGTGCTGGAATTGGCGGATGTCCGCAAATCGTTCCGGCCGGGATTCATCCCCAAGAAGCGGGAGGTCCTGACAGGCGTCTCCTTCACGGTCGCCGCGGGGGAAATCTTCGGATACCTCGGGCCCAACGGAGCCGGCAAAACGACGACGATCAAGTGCGTTCTCGGCTTGGTCTTCCCCGATGCCGGGACCGTCTCCCTCTTCGGCCGGTCCCCCTTGAATCCCCGGTCAAAGGACCGGCTCGGTTTTCTGCCGGAGAATCCTTATTTTTATGATCACCTTTCCGGGCGCGAATTCCTCGACTTTTATGCCCAGCTCAGCCGGGTGGACAAAACCGAGCGGGCCGGGCGCATCGACCGCCTTCTCCGGCTCGTCGGGCTGGAGAGAGCCGCCGAACAGGCGCTGCGGAAATATTCCCGGGGGATGCTCCAGCGCATCGGCCTGGCTCAAGCGCTCATCAACGAGCCGGAATTCGTGATCCTGGACGAGCCGCTCGGCGGCCTCGATCCGCTCGGCCGGAAGGAGATCCGGGATATCATCCTCGGTCTCCGCGCGGCCGGCCGGACGGTCCTCTTCACCTCCCACATCCTCCAGGACATCGAGATGATCTGCGACCGGGTGGCGATCATCGTCGGAGGCCGGATCCTCAGCCAGGGCCGCCTTTCCGATCTCGTCTCGGAAAAAATCCTGTTCACCGAGATCACCCTGGCCGGCGTCGATGACGCGTCGCTGGCGGACTTCGGCGACCGCCTCCAGACGCGGGAAGGCCGAACGCTTCTCAAGGTCTTCGACGAAACCCGGGTTCAGCCGCTCCTCGACCTGGTCCGCGAGCGCGGCGGCCGGATCCACGCCTTGGTTCCCCGGACGCAGACGCTCGAGGATATTTTCGTCGACACGGTGGCCCGCCGATGACGATCCTGGTCATCGCCCGCCACACGTTCAAGGAGGCCGTCCGCGACCGGATCCTCTACCTCCTTCTCTTTTTCTCATCCCTGTCGATCATCCTGGCCCGGGTCCTGGCCGTCCTGACCGTGGGCGACCGGGTCAAAGTCGTCAAGGACGTCTGCTTGGCTTCGATCGCCTTCTTCGGGGCTTTGATGGCCATCCTCATCGGGACGGGGCTGGTTTACAAGGAGATTGAAAAGCGGACGATCTTCACTCTGATTTCCAAGCCCCTCCGCCGGTCGGAGTTCCTGTTGGGAAAATATCTCGGTCTCGTCCTGACCCTGGCGGCCATGGTCGCGGCCATGACCGTGATCTCGCTGGCCGTCGTCTTCCTCCACACGTTCACTCTTGAAATCCAGATGTTGCCGGCGGTTTTCTTCATCTTTCTGGAGCTGATGCTTCTGACGGCCGTGGCCGTTCTCTTTTCCTGTTTCTCCACGCCGATCCTCAGCTCGCTGTTCGCCCTCAGCTTCTACCTGATCGGCCATTTCTCCTGGGGGCTGGACACCCTGATCCGGAAAACCCCTCCGGGGATCGGCCGGACCCTGCTCCGGGTCTTGGACGCGATCCTTCCCGACCTGGAGAATTTCAACATCAAGACGGAGGTCGTCCAGAACCTGCCGCTTCCCTCCGGCTTCGGACTCGGCGCGGCCGGCTACGCGGTCGTCTACACGGCCTTCGTCCTGCTGCTGGCCGTCTTGATTTTCCGGCGGCGGGATTTCGTCTGAGCCATGGCCGGAAAAACACCGCTTGCCCCGGCCGCCCTGCTCCTCCTGCTGGGCGGCCTCGCCGGTATCAAAGTCGGGCTTGACGGGATGCCCCGGGCGAAGATCCCCGGGGCCGGCATCGTCTACCTGCCGTCCGGACCGGCCGTGAAGGCCGCCGTTTTCGGCTTTTCCTCGCTGACGGCCGACGTTTCCTATGTCTGGGCGATTCAGTACTACGGCAACACGGCCGTCCCGGACCGCCGCCGCCACTTCAACCGCATCTTCGAGGTCATCGCCGACCTCGACCCGAACTGGATGGATCCATATCTCACAGCGGCTTTGATCGCCCATCACGACTTCCGGGACCCGGAGCTCGCCCTGAAGATGTACGACGACGGCGCGGCCCGCAATCCCGGGGCCTGGATCTTCCCCTTCGAAGCCGGCCATTACTGCCAGCTTTATCTCCGGGACTACGAGCGGGCCAAAAGCTACTACCGGAAGGCGATGGACCTCCCCGAGGCGCCGGCCATCGCCCGGCGTCTCTTCGCCAATGCCGCCTTCAAGACAATGGACTACCAGACGTCCTGGGAGACCTGGCGCGAGGTCTACGAAACCGCGCCTGACCGCGAAATCAAGAAAATCGCCAGTAATCACTTGTACAACATCAAGGCGTCCGTCGACATCGCCGCCTTGAACGCCGCCCTGGAACGGTTCCGGGAAATCCGCGGACGCGCCGCCCGACGACTCGACGAGCTCGCGTCCACCCGCCTGATCGCGGCCGTCCCGAAGGATTTCGACGGGAAAGATTACTTGTACGACCCGAAGACGGGCGAGGTCAAAACAGCGGTGATTCCATGGAAGCGCTGATCCTCGTCGTCGTCTTCGGCCTGGCCTGGGGCAGCTTCCTCAACGTCGTCATCCACCGGGTCCCGCGGCGGATGAGCCTGCTCCGCCCGCCCTCGTCCTGCCCCTCGTGCGGCGCCCGGATCAAGCCGTATGAAAACATCCCCGTCCTGTCCTACCTGATTCTCCGGGGCAAGTGCCGCCGCTGCCGGGCGCCGATCAGCTTGAGATATCCGGCCGTCGAACTTCTGACGCCGGTTCTCCTGGCCGTCCTCTACGTCCGGGCGGGCGGATTCACCCTGTCGTTTTTCGCCTCGGCCCTGTTTACCAGCGGGCTGATCGCCCTGGCCTTCATCGACGCCCGTCATCAGATCCTTCCCGACGCCCTCACTTTTCCGGGGATTGTTTTGGGTTTCGCCTACGCGTTCTTCCGCGACGATTTGACTCCCGGCGGGGCGCTTCTCGGCGCCGCGGCCGGCGGAGGATTTCTCCTCCTGGTTTACGGATTCTACCGCCTGATCCGGAAAAGAGAAGGCCTCGGCTTCGGCGACGTGACGTTCATGCTGATGATCGGGGCGTTTCTGGGATGGGAAAAGACGCTTTTGACCCTGATCCTGGCTTCGTTCGCCGGGGCGATCTTCGGCCTCCTTCTAATGAAGCTCCAGGGCCGGGACATGAAATTCGCCCTGCCCTTCGGGTCTTTTCTCGCCCCCGCCGCTTACGTCGCCCTTGTCTGGGGCGACCGGATCATCGCCGCCTATTTGGCGCGGTTCCCTCAATAAACAAAAAACAGACCGAGAGGGACTTGGTTTTGACCTGTCCCCTTTGATTATGGTATTGATAGAAACCATGTTATCGGACAAAAAGGACGCCCTAACGGCCGTCCTCCTGATAAGCGCGGTCTTTCTGGGATTCGCCCTGTCCGCCGACCTTCCGGCCCTTCACGCGGGATTTCTCGCCGCCGACCAGGCGACTTACTTTTCCATCGCCCAAAGCCTGGCCTACGACCATGACCTGGAATACACGAAGAAGGATCTCATCCGGTACAAGGAGCGGTTCTGGGCCGGGCCGCAAGGCCTGTTCCTGAAACGGGTCATGACGCCGGCCGGGGAGAAGCTCTATTTCGCCAAGTCCATGGCCTACGCCCTGTTCGCCGCCCCGTTTGTCCGGATCTTCGGGGCCAACGGACCGATCGTTTTTCACGCTCTTCTCGTCGCTCTCCTCCTGCTGATGGGCTTGGCCTTTTTCTCCCTCCACAACCGCCCGGGCCTGTCGCTCCTGCGCATCATGACCTACCTTTGCGCCTCGGTCGCCGGGGCATATGCCCTGTGGATCGCCCCGGATTTCTTCAACTTGTTCTGCGTTTTCACGGTTCTGTTCCTCTGGCTGTACAAACACCGGCGGACCGAGGGCGGCACGGCGGCCGCCCCGCCGGAAAAAACGCCCGGGCGAAAATCTTGGAGCGGTCGCTGGACGGCTTTCCTTCTCTCGGACGCGTCCGATTACGGCGCGGCCGCGGTCGCCGGAATCGTCGCCTACGCCAAGCCGCCCAATGTCGCCGTCTTCGGACCCTTGCTCCTGTGGACCATCCTGAAGAAACGGCCGGGCAAAGCCCTCGTTCTGGTCCTTGTATTCACCGTCTCCTTCGGAGCCCTCTTCGGGACCAACGTTCTTCTGACCGGGGATTGGAACTACCAGGGCGGCGAGCGGAAGAGCTTCTATTTCAGCTTCCCCTACGAGCGGCCCGAGCTCACCTTCGATACCGCCCAAGGCCGGCTGATGACCGCCGACGGCTATCTTGAACGGGCCCTCCGGCCCGCGAAGTTCGTTCCCATCAACCTGTTTTATTTCATCTTCGGCCGGTTCAGCGGCATGGCCTGGTATTTTTTCCCCGCTTTCCTGGCCCTGGTTTTCTTCTTCCTCGGCCGGAAAACCCTCGACCGCTGGCTGCTCTTAGCCGCCCTGACGGGGGAAATCCTGATCTACGTCATTCTCATGCCGGACAATTTCGGCGGCGGCGGCGGTTCGCTGGCCAACCGGTATTTCATGGGGATCTATCCGCTGTTTTTCTTTCTCCCCGGCGCGGACCTCCGCCCGAAGCGTCTCGCCGCTGAATGGGCCGCGGCCGCTCTCCTGATCGCCCCGATCCTGGTTTCGCCGATCCAGGCGGCCCACGCGCCGGCCGACAACGCCAAGCGTTTCCCGTTCACGTGCTTCCCGGTCGAGCTGACCCTGATCAACGACCTGCCGACGAACACCAATCCGGCCGCCTTCCGCCAGCGGTGGGGCGAGCCGCTCTTCGACGACCGCTTCCTTTATTTTCTCAACGACAACTTCAACGTCAAGCACCGGGAGGAGAACGGCTGGTGGACGCTCGGCGACCGCAAGGCCGAATTCATCCTCCGGACCTCGGCCCCGGTGAAGGAAATCGTCTTCCACGTCCTTAACAACCCGCGCCTCGAAAACAAGGTCACGGTCTGGGTCGGGGGCAGACGGAAGACGGTCACCCTCGGCCCCCACGCCCGGGCCGAGCTCCGATTCCCCGTCGGTCCGGGATTCCGGGTCGAGCCCGCCCGCATGTACCGGGTGAGGATCAAGGCGGCCAAGGGATCCATCCCCTATTTCGAGGACAAGAAAAGCGACGAGCGCCGCTGGCTCGGCGTCTTCTTCACTCCCGAACTGGTTTCCCCCTGATGGCGATGTGCGGCATCTGCGGGCTGGTCCGGACGGCGGAAGGAGCGGCGTTTTCCCGGGAGCTGGTCGGCCGGATGTGCGGGACCATCGTCCACCGCGGTCCCGACGACGAGGGGGTCTACGCCGACGGCCGGGCCGGGCTGGGCAACCGCCGGTTGAGCATCATCGACGTCAAGGGGGGCCACCAGCCCCTCTCCAATGAGGACGGCACGATCTGGATCGCCTACAACGGCGAGGCCTACAACTTCGCCGAAATCCGGGACGAGCTGCGGAACCGCGGCCATGTTTTCTCGACCCGGTCCGATACCGAGACGATCGTCCACGCCTACGAGGAATGGGGCGCGCCGGCCTTCATCGAACGGTTCCGGGGGATGTTCGCCTTCGCGTTGTGGGACAAGCGGACGGAAACGCTTCTCTTGATGCGCGACCGGGTCGGGGTCAAGCCGCTCTACTACACGCAACTCCCCGACCGGACGCTGGTTTTCGGATCCGAGCTGAAAACCATCCTCATTCATCCGGACGTCCGGCGGGAGGTCGAGCCGGCCGCCCTCGACTTTTACTTGACCCTTGAATACGTCCCGGCCCCCTACGCGATGTTCAAAAACGTCTTCAAGCTCCCGGCCGGCCATTTCCTGACGTGGAAAGACGGCCGGATCGAGGTCAAACGATACTGGGACGTCGAGCCCGATCCGGATCCGCGGCCGCCGGCCTCGTTCTCCGCCGCCCAGGACGAGCTGTACGCTCTTCTCAAGGAATCCGTCAAGCTCCGCCTGGTGAGCGACGTCCCCCTCGGCGCATTCCTCAGCGGGGGCATCGATTCCTCGGCCGTGGTCGGCCTGATGCGCGAGCTCGGGGCCGAGCCGCTCCGGACATTCTCGATCGGATTCACCGATCCGACCTACAACGAGCTGGCCCATGCCCGCCGGATCGCCGAGAGATTCCAGACCGAGCACGAGGAGCTCGTTCTCGAGCCGAAAGCCCTGGAATTGACCGAAAAGCTCGTCCGGCATTTGGATGAGCCGCTGGGCGATTTCTCCATCTTTCCCACGTACCTGGTCTCCGAGATGGCCCGCCGGCGGGTGGCCGTGGCCCTGTCCGGCGACGGCGGGGATGAGCTCT
>JAAZPG010000398.1 GCA_012797375.1 Acidobacteriota bacterium | reverse complement strand
GTGGCCCGCCGCCTCGGCCTGGACGGCGTCTTCACCGTCATGTATTCCGGGATCATCAGCCTTTCCAGCTTCGAAACGCTGGCCCGGATCCTCGAGGCGGCCCGCCTCCTGGCGCCCGACCGGGAGACGCGCCTCGTCATCGTCGGCGACGGCCTTAAGCGGGCCGATCTCCAAGCCCGGGCCGAGGAGCTGCGGCTGGACAACGTCGTCTTCCTGCCGTTCCAGCCCTACGCCGACCTCCCCGGCTTGCTGGCCTCGGCCGACGTCCTCCTGGTTCCCTTGGACAAGGAGAAGTCGTTCCTCTCCGTTCCCTCGAAGCTTTACAACTACCTGGCCGCGGGCCGGCCGATCCTAGGCTTGGCCGTCGAATCCTCGGAGGTCTATCAAATCATCCGCGAGGCGGAATGCGGCCTCTGCGCCCCGCCCGATGATCCCCAACGGATCGCGGCCGCCGTCCGGGCCTTGAGGGATGATCCGGGAGGCCGGGAGGCGATGGACGCCCGCGGGCGCCGCCTGGCCGAGGATGTGTACTCGCGCCGGAGCGTGGTCGAGGCGTTCGAAGCCCTGATGGAGGAGGCCGCCCGCGGGCCGCGGGGGAGACGGCCGTGAGCGCGGCTTGGCGCAAGGCTCTGTTCCTTAAGCGGCCGTTCGACGCCGCCTTGTCGTTCTTCGGCCTGTTCGTCTCGTCGCCGCTTTGGACCGTCATCGCGGCTCTCATCAAGATCGAGGACGGCGGGCCTGTCTTTTACAAACAGGACCGGGTCGGCAAGGACGGCCGGATTTTCCAAGCCTTGAAGTTCCGGTCGATGCGGACGGACGCGGAAAAGGACGGGCCCCAGCAGGCGTTTGAGGACGATCCGCGGGTGACCCGGGTGGGGCGGATCCTTCGGGCCACGGCCATGGACGAGCTGCCCCAGCTCTTCAACATTTTCAAGGGCGACATGAGCTTCGTCGGTCCGCGGGCCCTCCGGCCGAACGAGAAGGAGGTCCGCGGCGATCCCGACCAGAGGGACATCCAGGACATCCCGGCCTACCGGGAGCGCCACGTCGTCCGCCCGGGGCTGACCGGCCTGACCCAGGTCTTTCTTCCCGGCGACACGCCCCGGCGGGCCAAGTTCCGGTACGACTTGCTTTATCTCCGCAAGCGGAGCTTCGGGTTCGACCTGCGCCTGATTTTTCTTTCCTTCTGGATCACATTCCGGGGGAAATGGGAGTCCCGGCAGTCGAAAATCTAGGATTCCGATTGATTTCACAGGGGAAAATCCCGATAATGATTTTCCAAGTTAAAAAGGCCCGGTGATCGGGATCCGGCCGAAACAGGCGGCGGAACAATGGATAACGCGGATGTGGCGGTGATCGGCGGCGGGCCGGCGGGCCTGCAGACCGCCCGCCTCCTGGCCGAGGGCGGGGCGGATGTCACCGTCCTCGAGGCGAAGCCGGCCGTCGGGGCGAACGTCGTCTGCACGGGCTTGATCGGCCGGGACGTCTTTTCCGAGTTCCGCCTGCCCGGGGAAACCATCGGACCCGATTTCCAGGAAGCCGAGATCGTTTCCTTTTCCGGCCGCTCGATCCGCTACCGCCATCCCTCGCCGTTCGCTTCCATCGTCGACCGGGAGCGTTTCGACGGAAACCTGGGCGGCCTGGCCCGGGAAGCCGGGGCGGAAATCGAGACGGGGACGATGGTCCGCGACGTCTCGGTCTCCCGCGACGGGGTGACGATCGAGGCCGAGCGGGACGGCCGGCCCGTCCGGCGGAGGGCCCGGCTGACCGTCCTGGCGACGGGAGTCGAGGGCCGGCTCCACGCGAAGCTGGGCTTGACGCCGCCGGCCCGCCGGATTTACGGCGCCCAAGTCGAGATCCGGGGGGAGGGAAGCGTCGCCCCGACGATTTTCGTCGGGCCGCCCACCGCGCCCGGGGGATTCGCCTGGTCCGTCCCCTCGGGCGGGGACCGGTTCCGGATCGGCCTGATCACCGACGGGAATCCGCGCAAGGTCTTCGACGATTTCGCCGCCCGCTATTACCCGCGGCTCGATCCGGCGGGAGCCGTCCGGCGGCTCGAGTTCAAGCCGATTTGCCAGGGCATGGCGAAAAGATCGGTCGCCGACCGGGCCCTGGCCGTGGGCGAGGCCGCCGGCCAGGTCAAGACCACGACCGGCGGCGGAATTTATTACGGATTGTGGGGGGCCCGGCTGGCTTCGGAAACCATCCTCGAAGCGCTGAAAAAGAACGCCTTCGGACCGGCCGATCTCGCCGCCTACGACCGCCGGTGGAAAGCCGGCCTCCGGCGGGAAATCTCGATCGGATATTACGCCCGAAAGTTTTATTCGATGATGAGCGCGGGGCAATTCGAAGCCCTGTTCACCCTGGCCCAGTCCGACGGCCTCATCCCCGTGATTCAGAACGAAGGCCAATTCGACTGGCAGAGCGGCCTCATCCTGTCGCTCTTCCGGAAAACGGCCGTCGCCGGGATCTTTAAGGGCCTTTCCCGGAACAACGTTTTCCTGGACCGTCTGCTGAATTGACGGGTTTGAACCGGATCATCATGCGCCGCTTGCCCGTTTTGATTTTCTTCTGTCTCGGCCTGGCCGGAGCCCTGTCCGCCCAGTCCTACCAGGTTTTTGCCGATGAATACCGGCGCCTGACGGAGCAGGCCTTTTTGCGCCTGGGGCCGCTGCGGCTTTTTCCCTCCCTCGGCGTCCGCGACGCGGGATTCGATGACAACCTCTATTTCGGCAGCGACGACGGCGCCCCGAAAAAGGATTTCACGGCCACGCTGTCGCCGGAGATCCGCGTTTACTGGCCGCTGCGGGACGTCCTGATCCTCACGTTCCGGGAAAATCCCGAGTATGCCTATTTCCAACGGGAAACGCGCCAGCGGGGCTTCACCAACAGCTATGGAGCCGGATTCCGGTCCCTGCTGCTCCGGCGCTTCGTCCTCTCGGGCGCCTTCGGAAACGACGTCCACCGGCGCCGCTTGTCGTCCGAATTCCAGATTCCGGCCAACGACCGGGTCCGGAGCCTCGAGGCCGGCTTGTCCTATGAAACCGCCAGGAAAACCTCGATCGGAATCACGGGAGCCTTTCGCCGGATATCCTACGAGGAGATCCGTATCGATCCGGCGGACGCGCCGGTTTCCCGTCTCCTTGACCGCGAGGAGCGCGAGATCGGAGCGGAAGCCTATTACCAGCTGTTTCCCGACGGGTTTCTTTTCCTCCGCGGGGACTTGCGGGAATACCGCTTCCGGGACGAGACGGCCGCCTGGCGCGACGCCGAAGCGGTCTCGTTTTGGGCCGGCCTCCGGTTCCCGCTCCTGGGGCGGATCCGGGGGATCCTGAACCTCGGATACAAGAATTTCAATCCGAACCGGGCCGGGGAGCCGCCCTTCCGCGGCTTGGTCGGCAACACCGGCCTCGACCTGCGGACCGGCCGGCTGGCCTTCCGCCTGGATTTCGCCCGGGACCTTGTTTTTTCAACCTACGCCGATGTTTTCTACTTCGTCGAGAATTCCTGGGGGGCGGGCGGCTCCCTCTATTTGACCTCGTTTTTAAAAATCGACTATGATTATTCCGGCGGAACGGCGGATTACTCCGAGCGGGCGGCGGGCGAGGATTCCGGAAACCGGGTGGACCGCCGCCGGAATCATTCGCTGGGCTTGACCGTCCGCGTGCTGCGGACGGCGGGAATCGGGATCGCCTGGAACTCCGAGCGCTGGACGTCGACGCTCGGGTCTTTCGACCGGGCCCGGAATTTCGTCGGCTTGACGTACACCCGGTATTTTTAATGAGGAGACGCGCATGAGACTCCCGACGGCGGCCGCGGCCTGGATCGTTCTTTTTCTTATCGTTATCGGCGTGGCCGCCGCCCAGGATCCCACCGGGCAGGCGGAGAGATTCGTGACCGCCTACCGGATCGGCCCCAAGGATCTCCTGGAGATCAAGGTCCGCGAGGACGAGAAGCTGAACACCGAGGTCCGCGTCTCCGAGCAGGGGAAAGTCAACTTGGCCTATATCAACGAGGTCTATGTCGAGGGCCTCACGGCCGCCGAGCTGGGGGACAAGCTGGCCGAGCTCTACCGGCCTTTTCTCCGGGATCCCCACGTCGCCGTCACCATCAAGGAGCGTCAGAGCAAGCAAGTGTCCATCCTCGGGGCGGTGACCAATCCCGGGTTTGTCCAGCTTTTCGGCCGGACGACGCTTCTGGAGGCCATCACCGCGGCCGGGGGGCTGACCCGGGAAGCCGCCCGGGAAATCATCATCCTTCGGACGTTTCCCGACGGGACGACGGGCAATCTCAAGATCCCCGTCGACGACCTGATGCTGCGGGGCGACCCGAAGTACAACGTCCCCCTGGAGGCCGGCGACAGCGTCATCGTCCAGATCGACCGGACCGTCCACGTCTACATCTACGGGCAGGTGAAAATCCCGGGCGCGCTGTCGGTTCTTCAATCGCGGATTCCCACTCTCACCCAGGCCATCGCCCAGGCCGGGGGATTCACCGAGCGGGCGGCCAAGCGGCGGGTGACCGTCACCCGGAAGGATGAAAACGGCCGGGAAAAAACCTTCGAGATCAACGTCGTCCGGATCCAAAACAACCGGCTCGAGGATTTCCCTCTCGAGGAAGGCGACACGGTTTACGTTCCGGACACGATTTTTTAAAAGACGTCCGGGGGCGCCGCCCCTTGCCTTTCTCACCCCCGAAGGGGAGAGGGGAGAGGTGAAATATCACCGGGGGGTTCATCCCCCCGGACGATTGCCGGCGGCCCGCCCCGGAGTTAAGGTGAGGCTGGTCCGGGGCGGACGATCCTCCGGACGGAAGCGAAAAGGAATGATCAGATGACCGGCGCTCGAAAT
>JAAZPG010000397.1 GCA_012797375.1 Acidobacteriota bacterium | reverse complement strand
GGAAACGGCGCCGGCCGAAGCCGCCCCGCTTTCGGAGGAAGAGCTCTTCCTGAAAAAGACGCTGGATCAGATCAATCAGGAACGGGCCTTGAAGAACATCCGTTTCGATTACGACAAGTATTTCATCCGCGATGACGCGAAGGGGATTCTCGAAGCCAACGCCGCGTGGATGAAGAAATTTCAAACGGCGAAAATCCTGATCGAGGGCCACTGCGACGAGCGCGGCACCGAGGAATACAACTTGGCCCTAGGCGAAAAGCGGGCCAAGAGCACGATGGACTACCTGTTGTCTCTCGGCATCCCGGCCGATCGGATGAGGATCATTTCCTACGGCAAGAGCCAGCCGCTCGACATGGGCCACGACGAAACCGCCTGGGCGAACAACCGCCGGGCCCAGTTCCTCGTCATCGAAAAATAACCTTAATGAAGCGTTCCTGGCCCGCCGTCCTGCTGATGGCGGGCCTTTCCCTTTCCGCCGCGGCCCAAGACCGCAGCAAGAAGGCCTATGAGCTGATGTATGAAGACATTCAGTTGCTCAAGATCCAAACTCAGCGGATCGAGAAGAAGATCGATCAAGCGGGCGCGGATCTGAAAGTACTCGGCGATATCGTCCGCGACTTGGCCGCCCAATTCAAGGATTTCCGGATTTTCCAAGCCCGGAATCAAGAGGGATGGAGCGAAATCCCCGGCCAGGTGCGGAGCATCCAGGAACAGCTGGCCCAGATCGAAAACCGCCTTCTTCAACTGGCTGCCGATCTCGAGTCCGCCAAAACGCCGGCGGGGGAGACGACGGCCGCTCCGGAGGCGGGGGGAAAGCCCAAGCCCGAGGAAAAAGCCGGAGCGGCCCGAAAGCCGGCGGCGGAGCCGCCGGCCGCGACCGTCCCTCCGTCCGGCCTCTCCGCCCAGGAAGCCTATCAGGCGGCGATGGCTGATTTCAGCAAAGGGAACCTCGACTTGGCCGTGGACGGCTTCGCCCTCTATCGCGAACAATTCGGCGCCAGCCCGTTGGCCGACAACGCCCTCTACATGATCGGCGAATGCCGGTTCAGCCAGAGAAAATTTCCGGCGGCCATCGAGGCCTTCGATGACTTGATTCTGACGTATCCCATGAGCGACAAGATCGCCGCGGCTTATCTCAAGAAGGGATTCGCCCTGGCCGAAATGAAAAAGAAAACCGAGGCCCTCGCCGTCCTCCGTCTGCTTCTTTCAAAATATCCCCTCGAGGAGGAAGCCCGGCAGGCTCAGCAAAAAATCAAGGAACTGCAGGAAGCCCCATGAGAGACGTCAACAGCTTGAACAAGGTCATCCTGATCGGACGGATCGGGCAGAGGCCGGAATTGCGGCACTTCCCCCAAAGCGACCGGGCGTTGGCCCGTTTCACCCTGGCGACCAACGAACGCTCGTTCAATCCCCAAACCAGCCAAGCGTCGATCCGGACCGAATGGCATTCCATCGTGGCCTGGGCGAAGCTGGCCGAATTCTGCGACCGATTCCTGGAAGTCGGCAAACAGATCCTGGTCGAGGGCAAGATCCGGACGCGGTCCTGGCAGGACCGCGACGGCAACAAGCGCAAAACAACCGAAATCGAGGCGTTCAACATCGTCCTCCTCGGCCCCCGCGATGCCCAGCCGCGCGGGAATGAAATCGATGCGCCCTACCGGGAGCCGGGCCCGGACGCCGGATCGCCTGATTTTCCCTCCGATGAAGAGCCGCCGGCTTCCCTCGGCGAGGACGATGTCCCCTTCTGAGGACGAGCGGAATTTCCGCTCCCGGATCATCGAGGATCACCGCCCGTGGGGGAAGTTCCGGGCGTTTCCCCATGAACAGGCCGGAAGCATCAAGATCATCACGGTCAACCCGGGAGGCTCCCTGTCCCTCCAATCCCACAGCCGGAGGGCGGAGTTCTGGGTGGCCCTCGACGAGGGACTCGAGGTGACGGTGGGCGACCGGGTGTGGCGGCCCGCGGCCGACGAGGAAATCTACATCCCGCGGGAAGCCCGGCACCGCGTCCGCGGCGTCGGGCCCCGGCCCGCCCGAATCATGGAGATCTGGCTGGGCGATTCCGACGAAAACGATATCGTCCGCTACGAAGACGTTTACGGGCGCAAATAGGCGGAATCGACGACCGGGGTCGTCAGCCCGGTGAACGCCGGAACGCCGAAGACGATGACATAAATCCCGGCCGCCAGGCCTCCGACGACCACGATCCAGCCCAACACATTGTTGATTTTCGCCATGACAAGGAGGATGGCGTAATG
>JAAZPG010000396.1 GCA_012797375.1 Acidobacteriota bacterium | reverse complement strand
GCCGGAGGCGTCAAGGATCACGTCATTGTAATCTCGGCCGCGCAAGGCCGCTCCCCGGAATCCGGCGCCGAATTCGAGGCCCTTGATCCCGGGGATGGAGAACAGAAGATGCCCGAGGACGGACTCGAACGAATCGAAAAACGGCTCGCCCAGGCCGACCGGCAAACCCATTACGGCACAGGCGACGATTCCGCCCAGCGAATCGCCCGCCGCGGCGGCCATGCCCGCCGAGATGGCCTCCCCATGGCTGAGACCGGCCGTTTTTTCCAAAGCATGACCGAAAGTATGCCCGAAATTTAAAAGGGTCCGGGCTCCCCGCTCGCGTTCGTCTCGGGCGACGACCGCGATTTTGACCGCGGCCGCCCGGGCGACCAGCCGCTCCAGGACGGCGAGGTCGCCGGCCAAAGCCCGTTCGGCCGCGTTCTCGAGCTCGATGAACAAGGCCCGGTCGCGGATCGCCGCGGCCTTGACCACTTCGGCCAGTCCCTCGCGGACGGCCGCGGGCGGAAGCGTGGACAGAAACCGCGGATCGGCCAGAACGAAATCCGGCTGGCGGAACGTGCCGATGACGTTTTTGTAACGGTCGAGGTTCACCCCGTTTTTTCCGCCTAGGGACGCGTCGGCCTGGGCCAGCAGAGTCGTGGGGACGAAACCGAACCGGATTCCCCGCATGTACACAGCCGCGGCGAAACCGGCCAGGTCGCAGATGACGCCCCCGCCCACTCCAACGATCGTCGCGCCCCGGTCGCCGCCCCGCCGAAGAAGCGCCCGGGAAATCCGCTCAACGACGGCCAGGGTCTTCATCTTTTCGCCTCGGTCCAGAACAAGTGTGTTCCAGCCGCGGAACAGGGACCCATGCAAGGCCTGCACTTTGCGGTCGGTGAGAATCAACGTCCTTTTTTTGAGGGCGTGATCTTCCAGCCTGAAAGCCCCGACGCCGATACGGATATCCGAGCGGCCGCCCCCGACGTTCAAAACCAGCCGGGTCATGACAGGGCCTCGACACAGGACCGGACGGCCCGCACGCGGCGGACCAGGGCCGCGAAAGCGGCCGGAAGCAGCGCCTGGGCTTTGTCGCTCAGGGCTTCCTCCGGATGATGGTGGACTTCGACGATCAGCCCGTCGGACCCGGCCGCGACCGCGGCCAGGCTCATGGGCTCGATCAAGCTGATCCGTCCGGTTCCGTGGGTCGGATCGACGATGATCGGCAGATGGGTCAACTCCCGGACAGCCGGAACGGCGCTTAGATCGAGGGTGTTGCGGGAATAAACTTCGAACGTCCGGATCCCGCGCTCGCAGAGGATCACGCGGGGATTGCCCGCGCTCAGGATGTATTCGGCGCTGTTGAGCCATTCCTCGATCGTCGAGTGCATTCCCCTCTTTAACAAGACCGGCCGGGAGCCCTTCCCGACTTCTTTCAGCAGGGAGAAGTTTTGCATGTTTCGGGCGCCGACCTGGAGCACATCCACAAACTCCGAGACCCAGGAAACGTCCCGGGGATCGAGGACCTCGGTGACA
The DNA here is from genome assembly GCA_012797375.1 of Acidobacteriota bacterium. Taxonomy (GTDB): domain Bacteria; phylum Acidobacteriota; class Aminicenantia; order Aminicenantales; family UBA4085; genus JAAZPG01. The sequence goes on along the minus strand of JAAZPG010000396.1, from coordinate 2,453 downwards.
ATCGGAAGCCCCGTCTCGCGGCGGGCTTTTTCCAGGATTTTGAGGGCCTTAAGGCCCAAGCCCTGGAAAGCGTACGGCGATGTTCGAGGCTTAAAGGCCCCGCCGCGGAGAGCGTCGGCCCCGGCGGCCTTCACCGCCCGGGCAATCGTCAGCAGTTGGAGCTCGCTTTCCACGCTGCACGGCCCGGCGATGACGGCAAATCCGGCCCCGAGGCGGAGGGGGCCGGCCTCGACGACCGTCCGAGGCTTATCGGAGCGAGCGGTTAATTTCAATCCTTGCATGGGAACACCTTTTTCTCGATGGACAATCCGGTCCGGGAAAAGAAAGGGGTTGGGGGTATGGGGCTTAATTCGGGCTTATCGCCCGAAATAGAACCCGTAATAGAAAGACCGGGCGGCGGCGGCGGAAGAAATCCCGGTCGTAAGCATGGCGCCAGTATAGGGATTCGCCGTTTTCATGTCAAGGAAAATCGGCCGCATTTCCTCCTGCCTTGATTTTCATGACATTTCTCGAGTTCGTCATGAGGGAGAGGGCCGGGACAACGGTCTTCGTCCCCGCGATCCTGATGTGGCGGTTCGATCGTCCGGCCGGGTTCTTGATCACGATCGACGCCGGACGGCGGGATGAGACCGGGGACCGGGAGGATCCGATGATCGTCCCGCGGGACGGAAAAACAGGGGGCGTTTATTTCCGGTACTGGGAGATGAATTCCTCGACTTCCGGGATGCCGCCCTGAAAGATGAGATAGCCGTTGGAGGGCTCCCGGTCGGTGATCTCCCCGGCGATGGGGGTCAGCATGATCCGCTTGACCTCGGCCGGATCGTCCGTCTGGCCGAGGGTCCAAGCGAGCTTGACGTAAGCGACCTCGGGAAGCATGTTGGCCGCCGGAACCACGCCCAGCTCCATCATGTCCCGGCCCGTGTCGTACACGTACATCTGGACAAAGCCCCATAGCGTCTGGACGGTCATGTAGACGGCGACGTTGCGGTCTTGGGCCCTCTTCAGGGCGGGATAGAGCGGCTTGTTGACGTGCCCCAGCCCCGTTCCGGCGATGACGATCCCCCGGTAGCCGTTTTCGACCAGGGAGTCGATGATGTCCGGCTTCATGTTGGGGTAGTAATAGACGATCGAGACCTTTTCCTCGAAAGCGGTGTTGAGGACGACGCCGCGGTCCGTCCGGCGGCGCTTGTAATCCTGCCGCAGGGGCGTGATCTTCTCCCGGCTGACCATGGCGATGGGGATGTCTCCGATCGTCCGGAACGTCGACCGGTAGCTGGAGTGCATTTTTCGAACCCGCGTTCCGCGGTGGAGGAGGCCGTAGATGTCCGACGTCGGGCCGAACATGCAGACCAAAACCTCGGCGATGTCGCTCTCGGCCGCCGTCTTGACGCTGTGCATCAGATTCAGGGCGGCGTCGGAAGACGGCCGGTCGGACGAACGCTGGGATCCGACCATGACGATCGGCACCGGCGAATTCTGGACCATGAAGGAGAGAATGGCCGCGGTGTGATGCATCGTGTCGGTCCCGTGGCCGATAACGATGCCCTGGACGCCCTTTTCGATTTCCCGGGCGATGGCCTCGGCCGTTCCGATGTACTGTTCCGGCCCCATGTTTTCGCTGAAGACGCCGTAGATTTTCTCGGTTTCGAGGTTGCAGATGTCGGCCAGTTCGGGGACGGAACCGTAGAGCTCGCCCGGCGAAAAAGCCGGGATGACCGCCCCGGTCCGGTAATCGAGACGGCTGGCGATCGTTCCCCCCGTCCCCAGGAGCTTCACCCGGGGCTTCCGGGGATCAAAGGGAAACTCCTTTTCCGGGATCTTGTAATGGGCTTCTTTGCGGCCCTGGATCTCGACGTCCTGGATGCGGTCGACCGCGACCCCGATGTTGTAGCCCGAGCGGAGCTTCAGGACGACGTGGTCGGGATCGGCCGTCTCCGAGCGGGGCAGGATGATGCCGATATACGACCCGTCGGCCGTGACGATTTTCGCGTCGCTCCAGACGAGGGCTTTGAAGCTTTGGAGGACCTCGAGGGCCCGGCCCCGGTAGCCCTTATACTCGGTGTTGTTGAAGTCGTTCATGGGCTGACCTTTCCCAGCCGGTCGGCCATCAAGCGGGCGGCCCCGGCTCCATCGATCCGGCCGCGCCACTCGGCCATCAAGAGCCCCATCGCCCGCCGCATCCGGCGCGGTCCGTCGGCGAAACGGGGGCCCCGGAGGGTTTCGGCGATCCGGAGGGCGTCTTTCTCCAAGTCGCCCGGACGGCCGGCGGCCGGCAGCAGGTCTGAAACGGGCTTTCCTTGGGCCAGGGAGGCTTCCAGGAGCGGCAGCACGCCCTCCCGGAAAAGGCGTTTTTCGGCCAGGGCCTCGAAAATTTCCGCGAACGCCGGCGCATCCGGCGGCAAGGGAGGCAAGCCCTTGCGCTTCAGGCGCTTGGGATACTGGATGAGAAGCCG
>JAAZPG010000395.1 GCA_012797375.1 Acidobacteriota bacterium | reverse complement strand
CGACTGGGGGGTTTATCTTTATCAGACGAAGGATTTCGGCCGAACATGGAAATCGCTCAAGGCGAATCTTCCATCCTTCGGCTGGGTTCACGTTGTCCGCGAGGATCCCCGCAATCCCCGGCTGCTGTACGCCGGCACGGAGTTCGGCGTGTTCGGCTCCCTGGACGGAGGGGCGTCCTGGTTTTCCTTGAAGAGCAATCTCCCGACCGTGGCCGTCCACGATATCGCCGTCCACCCGAGGGACAACGACCTGATCATCGGAACCCACGGCCGGGGCGTCTGGATCATGGACGACATCGCCTTTCTCCAGGAGTCGACTCCCGAGGTCCTGGAAAGCGCCGGGCATCTTTTCTCCGTCCGGCCGGCCACCCGGTATTTCTTCTCGTCCGTCCGGGAGGGATATTCCCGGCCCCCGTTTGCGGCCAAGAATCCCCCCGCCGGCTTGATCCTGACATTCTATGCCAAAACCGCCCCCAAGGAGCGGCCGCTGATGAAAATCATCGACGCCGCGGGCAAAACGCTGGCCGAAATCAAATTTTCCACTCTTGCCGGATACCAGAGGGACACGTGGAATCTGAATTTCGTCCCGGAAAGAGACGGCGTCAAGCGGATCCCGGCGGCCGCCGCGATGTACGGCATGCCGTCGGTTCCGCCCGGGGAATACACGCTCTCGCTGAACGTCGACGGCCGGGTCACGGAATCGAAGACGGCTGTTTTGGCCGATCCGCGCCTCGACGTTCCCGCGGATGTCTTCGCGGCCCAAATCGAGGGGATCAGCCGTTCGTCCACCCAGCTGGCCCGGCTGGCCCAGGCCGTCACCGCCCTGCGGAGTCTCCGTGACCAGATTCCGAAAATCCAAGAGGCCGTGGGCAAAGCGGGCGAAATAGCCGCCGGCCTTTCCCCCGTGCTGGCGGGACTCAAGGCCCGGGTCGACGCTTTGGCCGAGGAGGTTCTTCCGAAGGATTTCATCGGCTTGGGTTCCCGGGAACAGATGCTCCGGGGGGGGACGCCGTTCCAAAAGCTGACCGCGTTCAGCATCAATCTAGCCAATTCGGCCGAGCCGCCGACGGCCGTCGAGCTTAGGCAGATCGCCGAGCTCGAAAAAGTCACCGGAGACCAGGTCGACCGGCTGAACGCCCTTCTCCGGACGGATGTGCCGCCCTTGAACGAGAGCTTGAAAAAGGCCGGCTTGGCCGTTTCCCTCCGGGTGCCGGCGGAAATCAAGTAAGGCCGGATCCGGCCGGGACGGGCCTCAGTCCGGCAGGCGCGGAAGCGCGGTAACGCCGTTCGCCCGGGCGTCGGCCTCCATGATCCGGCGGAGCTCGGACGCGAGGCCGGATTCGGGGAGCCGCGGCGGATTCTTCTCGAGAAGATCGGCGACCCGGCCGGCGGCCCGGTCGGCGATCGAGGAGGCGCCCCGCGCTTCCCAGGCGTCGTAGAGCTCCCGGTCGGCGACGATCGGAACGAGATGCTCCTTCCGGTACCATTTCCGGGTGTGGGGCATCGTCAAGAAATTCGTCTGCGGGCCGAAGCCCTCGAAAAGATGGGCGGCCAGGACCTCCTCGCGGGGGACGACGCCGTCGATCAGGCGATAAGCCAAGGCGCAGATCTCGTCGTCGATGACCAGCTTCTCCAGGCTGATGGTGCTTTCATAGTCGAGCATCCCGGGGCCGGAGACGACGTTGATGCCGGCGAGGGCGGCCAGAACGGCTCCGATTCCCGTCTCGTAGCCGGCCTGGGCATCGTTTGTTTTCGCGTCGCTGAGGGCCATGTAGGCGTGGGTCGGAAGCTTCATACGCTTTCCCAACTGGGCGTAGGCGCAGTCGATCATCATGGTTTCCATCGCCCCCATCGGGGTTGTCCCCTGGCGCATGTCGAAGCTCGACGGAGATCCGCCGAAAATGACCGGGGCGCCGGGGTAGGCCAGCTGGGCGAGGGTCAGGCCGGCCAGGTTTTCTACGACATGCTGAACGAGCGTGCCGGCGATGGTCGCCGGCGAAGTCGCCCCCGTCATCCCCATGGAGATGAGTTCGGAGGGGATGCCGGCCCGGGCGCAGTCGATCAGGCTCTGGGACGTCAGGAGGCTCCAGCGCAGGGGAGGGGAGGGGCAGGCGTCGAAAATCGCCAGGGGCTTGGCCTTGAGGGCCTCCGCTCCGCCGCGGACGGCGCAAAGCATTTCGTGCATCGGCCGGAAGCCGGCCGTCCGGAACGTCCCCGTCACGACGGGCTTCGTTCCGAATAAAAGGGAGAGATACAGCCGGTAATCGTCGGCGATCCCGCCGGGGACGTCGGCCGGAACGAGCGACGTGCTTTGAAAATGCAGGTGGTCCAGGACCTCGGTCAGGCGGGCGATTCCGGCCAAGTCGGCCGTATTTGGCCGCCGCTCCCGTAGCGTATCATGGTCGAGGATCCGGGTGCCCGAGGAGCCGGGGTCAAAATGGACTTCATCGCCGCCGACATGGAAAGATTTTTCCCCGGACCGGTCGTACAGGGTGAGGGACGGGGGAGTCGTCTCCAAGGAGCGTTCGACCAGGTCGCGCGAAAGCCGGACGCGCTGGGCCGTCTCGTCGACGCGCTGGCCGGCTTCCCGGAACAAGGCCCGGGCCTCGGCGTTCTCGAAGAAAACGCCGTCGCGTCCGAGAATCAGGAACGCTTCGTCCAGGATCCGGTCCATCAAGGCCGGGGAGAGGAGCTCCAGCTTGGGGCGCAGGGCGGGAATCATGGGGCCGCCTTTTGCCTCAGCTCGAGGGCTTCCCGGACAGCCGCGTTGGCGTTCTCGGCGTATCCGTCGGCCCCGATTTCTTCGGCCCAGGCGCGTGTCGTCGGGGCTCCGCCGATCATGACCTGGAACCTGTGCCGCAGGCCATGCTCCACGAGGAGATCGATCAGGCGGCGCTGGCCGATCATCGTCGTCGTCAGAAGGGCGGAGAGGCAGATGATGTCGGCCTTCTCGGCTTCGGCCGTTTCGATAAAGGAGACGAGCTTCACGTCGGCCCCCAGGTCGACGACTTCGAAGCCGTGGGCCGAAAGCATGGCCGCGACCAGGTTTTTCCCGATGTCGTGGATATCCCCCTCGACGGTTCCGATCACGATTTTCCCGGCGCTTCGCGCCGTTCCGCCGCCCTTCTCCAGGGCGGGCCGGAGAACGCTCATGGCCGCCTTCATCGCCTCGGCCGAGGCGATCAGCTCAGGCAGGAAATATTCCCCCGACTCCCAGAGCTCCCCGACTTTGCGGATGCCGGGGAGAAAGCCTTTTTCGACGGCTTCGAGGGCCGGCGTCCCGCCGGCGAGGGCGGAACGGGCCAGCTCCCCGGCCGTCTCCGGCAAGCCGTCGACGACGGACATGGCCATCACGGAAAAAATGTCTTTGGTCATGAGTCCTCCTTCCGCGGCGCCTGGGGAGCCTCGTCCGGAGGCCAGGGCTTGAACGGAAGCTCCTTGATGAAGATATTTTGAAACGCCTCGTTTTGAGCCAGCGGCAGATGCCGGATGACACGGGGAAGGCTTTCAGCCCGGAGGCGCTCCCGGCTCGAAAGCAGCAGGGCCCGGGCTCCTTCCAGGGACGTATTTCCGACGAATTTCACCCGGTCGCCGGGCAGGCGGGGCAGAAGCCCGACGGCCGCGGCGTTTTCCACATCAAGACGGGCCCCGAAGGCCCCGGCCACGAGAATCTCGTTCAGGTCCTCGATGTTCAAGGCGGCGGCTTCCAAGAGCATTCGGATCCCGGTTTTGACCGCGGCCGCGGCGAGTTGGAATTCCCGGATGTCCGAAGCCGTCAAGAACAGGTCAGGCGCCGCCGCCAGGCGTTTCTCCAGCCGGAGAATCCGTCCGTCGGGGGCTAGGTCGCCGCGCCGGAGGAAGGCGGCGATCAAGTCGACCAGCCCGGTGCCGCAGACACCCCGGGCCGGACCGCCGCCGATCGTCTCGAGGACGATCGTCCCGTCGTCCCGCAGGACGGCCCGCTCGACGGCTCCGTCCTCGGCCGGAAGCCCGCACGAGATGGAAGCTCCCTCGAAAGCGGGGCCGGCCGCCGTCGACGTCGACATCATCGTCCGGTCCGTCTTGAGGACCAGTTCGCCGTTGGTCCCCAAGTCGACGAAAAGAACGTTTCCCGGCCGGGCGGCCAGGTCGGTCGCCACGAGGCCGGCGGCGACATCCCCGCCGACGAAGCTCTGCAAGTTGGGCGAGAGGTAAACCCGGCCGAGGGGATTGATTTTCAAGCCGGTTCGGTCGGCCGGCAGGGGAGGGGCCGCCGTGAAGACTCCGGCGAACGGGGCCACGGCCAGGCCGTCGACTGGAAGACCGAGAAACAAATGGCTCATGGCCGTGTTGCCGGCCACGACCGTTTCATAAATCTCGCCGGGATCCACGCCTGATTCCCGGCTCAGCTCCAGTATCAAGCCGTTTATCGAGGCCAGGACGGCGGCCCGCAGGGCCGCGGCCCGGGACATGTCCTTGAACGCCGCGGTGATCCGGCTGACGACGTCGGCTCCGAAGACGGATTGACCGTTCAATCCTCCGGCCGTCTTGATGACCGTCCCCGTCCCGAGATCGACGAGATCGGCGGCCACGGTCGTCGTTCCCAAGTCGACGGCCAACCCGAAAAGGCGCGATGACGTATTTCCCCGCTCAACGCCCCGGAGCTCATCGCCGGCGCCCAGAACGGCGGTCACCGGGGAATCGGACTCCAGAGCCTCGGAAAGAACGCCGGCCGCTTCAAACAAGGCTTCGGGGACAACGCGAAGAGCGGAAAGGCCGAGCCCGGCCTTCAGTCCGTCAAGAAGGGCACGCGGCGATTGAAGATCCGGCCGGACGGACCGGACGGCGACTTTTCGGACCATCGGATCGAGCGGAATTTCCCTGCCCCGGCCCCGCGTCAGAATCCGGGCCCTGGGGATCAAGGCCTGTTCCGGAACGCGGACGACCAGGTCTCCCTGGACGCGCAGCCGGCAGGCCAAGCGGTGGCGTCCCAAGCCGAGGTTTTTCTCCCGGGCCAGGTCCCGTTCGCTTTCATCGCCGGGGGGGACTTCGCCGGAGAGGATCTCGACAAAGCATTTGCCGCAGACTCCACGGCGCCCGCAATAGAGGTTGAGAGGGACGCCATCGCGGACAAGGACGTCGCTGAGAAGCTCGCCGATATCGGCGG
>JAAZPG010000394.1 GCA_012797375.1 Acidobacteriota bacterium | reverse complement strand
CCTCCAAATGAATATAATAGGGGGCGTTCGGAATTCTCGACAGGCGGATGGATATGACCGATTTTGGGTCCAAGAAAAACGATCCCGCCGTTTCGCGACGGTCCTTTTTGAAAACTTCGGCGGCCGCCGGACTGGGCGCGGCCGTCGGGGGCGCCCTTCTCGCCCGGCCGTCTCCGGACCCGGCCTCCTCCCAGGCTGAATCCCCGGGGCGGCCCGGCGATCTTCCCGTCGCTCTCATCGGCGCGGGGGAACAGGGCCGCGTCCTCATGGAATCGTGCCTCCGGATCCCCGGGATCCGCATCGCCGCGGTCTGCGACATCTGGTCCTACAGCCAGCAATACGCCCGGGGCTACCTCCGCAAGTATGGTCAGGATCCGGCGGTCTACGAGGACTACCGCGACCTGCTGGCCAAGGAGAAGGGCCTGGCCGCGGCGATCGTAGCCACGCCCGACTGGCTTCATGCCGAACAAACCAACGCCTGCCTGGAAAACGGTCTTCATGTCTACTGCGAAAAGGAGATGTCCAATTCCCTCGAGAAAGCCCGGACGATGGTCGAAACGGCCCGGCGGACGGGGCGTCTCCTCCAAATCGGCCACCAGCGCCGGTCCAACCCGCGCTATCTTCACGCCATCGACCGGCTGATCCGGGACAAGAAGCTCCTCGGCCGGGTCGGCCTGGCCTACGCCCAGTGGAACCGCTCCAAGGCCGACCTTCTCGGCTGGCCGAAGACCTATCCCATCGATCCGGCCAAGCTGCAGGCCTACGGCTACGCCGATATGACCGAGTTCCGCAACTGGCGCTGGTATAAAAAATTCGGCGGCGGACCGATCGTCGATCTCGGATCTCACCAGATCGACCTGTTCGCCTGGGTCTTCGGCTGCAACCCGAGCGCGGTCTTCGCCTCCGGCGGGGTGGATTACTACAAGGGCCGGGAATGGTTCGACAACGTCATGGCCGTCTACGAGTTCCAGACGGCCGAGGGCGCGGCCCGGGCCATGTACCAAGTCCAGACGACGACGAAATACGGCGGCTTCTACGAAGTCTTCATGGGCGACGACGGGGCGATCCAGATTTCCGAGGTCGCCCAGCGCGGCAACTGGGCCCTCCGGGAGGCCCACGCCCCGGAGTGGGACTCGCTGGTCAAGGAAGGGCTGCTCCTCTCCGAGGCGCCGGTCATCCAGAAAGTCGACACGAAGAACATTTTCGTCGACGTCCGGGTCACGGCCGAGGCGGGGCGCTGGCCGTTCCCCGTCGACCTGGCCAAGCCGGCCCACCAGCCCCATCTCGAAAACTTTTTCGACGCCATCCGCCGCGGCACGGCCTTGACCTGCCCGGCCTCGCTGGCTTATGAAAGCGCCGTGGCCGTTCTGAAGGTCAACGAGGCCGTCCGGACGAAATCCCTCGTCCGCTTCCGGCCGGGGGACTTCAAAGCCTGAATCCATGTCCGCCGTCAAGCCTTCGCGTTTTTCAGGCCGGGCACGGGCCTTCGCCGGACCGGTTCTGGCCGCCGCGGCCGCGGTTGTTTTCATCCTGGCCCCGGCTGAGGCCGAGACTCCGCCGAAATGGGCCGGAAGCCGGACCCCGGCCGTCCACCGGATTCCTCTCAATGACGAATTCGGCCAGAAGATCATCCCCTCGGAACCCAATCCCCTCCCCTTCTCGGCCCGGACGACCTGCGCCCCCT
>JAAZPG010000393.1 GCA_012797375.1 Acidobacteriota bacterium | reverse complement strand
TCAACGTCGTCCGCCTGGAGCTCCCGCCCCTGCGACAGCGCAAGGAAGACATACCGCTGCTTGCGGCCCGGTTCATTGAGAGATTCAACCGCCTTCAAGGCAAGTCCGTCAAGGGGGTGGACGGGGAAGCCCTCTCGCTTCTCATGGCCCGGGAATGGCCGGGCAATATCCGCGAACTCGAAAACGTCATCGAACGGGCTTTTATCGTTTGCGGGGACGGCCCGATCGGCGTCGCCCACCTTCCCGAGGATCTGATTCCTGACGCCGGGAGGTCCGATGTTCGGGCCTCCCACGACGCGCTCGACGCTCAAGCGATCCGGGCGGCGATCGAAAACGCCGGCGGCAACAGGGAAGCGGCGGCCCGGGATCTCGGCATCCACAAAACCACCCTCTTCCGCCGGATCAAGCGGCTCGGGCTTTCCTTCCCCGGCCCCGACGGCCGTTCCCGCCGCCGGCCGCCGGACCGCTCTTGATTTGTCTCCCCCGGTTATAGTAATTTAAAAAACGCCATGCGGGTTTCTGCGCGGGTTCAGCGGAGTTTGCGGATCGGCGTCCTGCTGGCCTTCACGATTTTATCGCTCGGCGTCCATTTCTTTCATACGGAAAAAGGAATCTACGAACCGGCCGGCTGCCCGGCTTGTCATTTTCTCGTTTTCAGCCAGTCCGTCGGGCCGGTTCTCGTGTTTTTACTCCCGTTGCTGATTCTTCTGGGAGCCGTCTGTCTTGAAATATCCATCCGGTTGAATCAAACCGGAATCCGTCTCTATCTTTCCCGTTCTCCGCCATCCGTCTGATCCTTCCTGCCGGCCTTTTCCCTCGATTTCCTGACATCCTCGGTTTGAACATGAGGAGGACGAATGGCGAGACTACGCGGATTATTTCCGATCATTTTGATCATCGGGCTGGGCGCGGTTTCCGGCTTCTCGGGGCCGAACGACCTTCCGGACGGATTGACTATTTCCCAATGCATCGAGATTTCCTTGTCGCAAAATCCCCTTTGGCTGTCCTCGGAGCACGACGTCCGGGCGTCCTTGGCCCGGATCGAGCGGGCCAAGGCCAGGCCCCGGCCCAATCTCGACTTCGATTCGGATCTTCAGCCGGGCTTTCTGGACTTCGGGGGCTCGGGAGAATCCTACTTGGGCGTATCCCAGATCCTGGAGTTTCCGGGCCGGCGGGGATTGCGGACGCGCATCGCCCGCTTGGAGTCGGAAGAAGCGGCGGCAGACCGGTGCGTCCTGCGCGCCGAGATCGTCTTCCAGATCAAGGAGACTTTTTTCGGCGTCCTCCTGGCGGAAGAAAAAAGGAATTACGCCGCCCGGAATCTGGCCCTGGCCCGTGATTTCCTGGAAAAAGCCAAGGTCAAGTTCGAAGCCGGGGACGCGGCCCGGGTGGAGTATGTCCGGGCCGGAGTGGAGGAATCCAAGGCCGCTACGGCCTTGGCCGTCGCCGAAAACCGGATCCTCCTGGAAAAGGCCCGCCTCAATTTCCTTCTCGGGCGCCCGAAATCCGAGCCGCTGAACCTCCGGGGAAGCCTCATCCGCGCCCGCGTTCCTTTCGACGTCGTTTCCCTCGTTGAACGAGCCCAGGCGGTCCGCCCCGAGATGGCCGCGATGAACGCCCGGCTGGCCAAAGCCGGGGCGGCGAAAAAAGAAGCCGGCCTTTCCTACCTGCCCGACTTCAGTCTCGGCTTGTCCCGGCACCGGATCGCCGGCGAGAAGACGACTTGGGATTTCACCCTCTCCGTTCCCGTGCCGTTGTTTTTCTGGCAGCCGCTCCGGGGGGAGATCGCCGAAAGGCAGGCGGAGCTGCTGTCCCTGGAACAAAAGGCCCGGCAGATGAGGAATTCCATCAGTCTCGAGGTCGAACAGGCCGGGTTCCAGGCCCGGGCGGCCGAGGGACAGATCGCCCTATTCCAAGACAAGATTCTGGTCCAGGCCCGGGAAGTGCATGATTTGTTTCTCTACAGCTTTCAAGAAGGCGAAATCACCGGGATTGAGCTCATCGAGGCGCGGCGGACGCTGATCGAGGCCCTCGAGTCCTATGCCGACGCCTTGTTCGTCTACAACACGGCCCTCGCCTCGCTCGAAAAATCGGTCGGCGCGCCCATCGAAGGAGTCGAAAATTGAATAAGAACATCCCAGCGGTCGTTTGTCTATTTCTTCTGATTCTCGGTTCGTCGGCGTGCTCTCGTCCGGCGGAGGATGCCGGGCGCGGGCGAAAGGCCCCC
>JAAZPG010000392.1 GCA_012797375.1 Acidobacteriota bacterium | reverse complement strand
TCACCGATATCCGCCCGGAGGAGGGCTTGGCGATCCCGGCGACCATCTTAAGGATCGTGCTCTTGCCCGATCCGTTCTCCCCGATCAGGCCGAAGGTTTGCCCTTTCCCGACGCTGAAGCTGACGTCGTCGACGGCCCGGACAAGCTCGTCCGGCTTGAGCGACCCGAACAAGCTTCCCTTGACGATGGCGCTCTTGAATGTCTGGAACCGGTGCCGGGAAGAATATTTCTGGTAGATCCGGCTGACGCGGTCCAACTCGATGGCGGCCATCAGACTTCCTCCGGGAAGGAGTCGCGGAGGCGGTCGAAGACGGCGTAGCCGATCACGAACAGGACCAGGGAGACGATCAACGTGACTCCCAGCCGCTTCCAGTGGATCATTTGCCCGAAGAAGAGGCAGTCGTGGTAGCCCCCGATGATATGGGTCATCGGGTTGAGATCGAGGACGGCCCGGAGGGCCGGCGAGTGCTCCAGCATCCCGAGAGAATAGACGATCGGCGTGGAGAAGAACCAGAACGTCAGCAAGTTGCTGAGGATGTCCTTGATGTCCCGGAAGTGAACGGTCAGGGCGGACAACAGGAGGCTGAAGCCCAGGGAAAAGACGAACTGGACCAGGAGGACGGCCGGCAGCAGGAGGAGGTAGACCGTCGGCGGCTTGCCGAAAACAAACAGGAAGATGAGCAGGATCGGCAGGCCGAAGAGGAAGTGGATGAAGTTCGAGGTGACCGAGACGATGGGGAGGACCTCGGCCGGGAAGAGGATCTTCTTGATGAGGTTGCCGTTGACCATCAGGACGTTGGCCGAATCGTTCAACGATGACGAAAACCACGTCCAGGGCAGGATCCCGGCGAACAAGTACAAGGCATACATCCAGGGCCCCTCGCCGAGAGTAGGATCGCGCGGCTTGAGGATGAATCCGAAAACGACGGTGTAGACGACCATCAGGAGGAACGGGTTGAAGAAAGACCAGAAGAAGCCCAGGACCGTCCCCCGGTAGCGGGCCTTCAGCTCCCGTCCGACCAGCGTCCGGATGAGAAGCCGGTGCTTGTAAACCTCCTGGAGGTTAGCGATGAGTTTCATTCAACGGTCCCTCGAGCATCGCCGCCGCTTCCGGTCCGAATTCTCCGCCCCGGCCGGGATGGAGGACGAGCGGCGGGAGCACGGTCTCCTCCCCCGAAAAAGCCGCGGCGAACCGGAGCTCGGACAGAAAAAGGTTCGGCTCTTCGCCGGCGCGCGGATGAATCCGCCGGATTACAACCGGCCGCAGGCCGCGGCTCCGGGCCGCGGCCCGGAATTCCTCCTCGCGGGCGGCCGGGTAAATAAAAAAAGCCCGTCCGTCGTCTTTCAGGAGCTCGGAAACCGCGCGCATGAGCTCCATAATATCGCACGTTATTTCATGTTTTGCAATCGCCTTCTCCCTGTCCGGACAGGGAACGCCCGTCTCTTTCCCATGGTACGGAGGATTGGAAACCAGCACGTCGAACCTCTTCCCGGGCCGGAAGGTCCGCAGGTCGGCCTCGACGACCTCGATCCTCCCGGACAGGCCGTTTCCGGCGACGTTCCGGCGGGCTATGTCGGCCAGCCGAGGCTGGATCTCCACCGCCGTGAGGCGGGCAAACGGCTTAAAACCCAGCAAGACGGCGATGACGCCGTTTCCCGTCCCCAGCTCGCAGACCTCGTCCCCCGGCCGGAGGCCGGCGAACGCCGCCAAGAGCGGAGCATCCGTGGCGAACCGGTATCCTTTCCTCGGCTGGATCAGGCGGACGCGGCCGCGGTAGAAATCATCCAGCGTTTCGCCGCGTCGCAAGGGGAAATCCATCGCCGCTCTCTCCGTCTCATTCCGCGGCCGGATCGCCGGAGCCGGCGAGCAGCGCGAGGACGTCCTCGAAAATCATCCGGGTTTCCGCCTCAAAGCGCGGACGGGAAAACCTCCGGGCTTTCTCCCGGGCGGCCCGCCCCAAGGCTTCTCTTTTTCCCGGATCCCGGAGAAGGAACAACGTCCGCTCCAAGAGGCGGGCCGTGGAGCCGGCCAGGAATCCGTTGATTCCATCATCGACGATCTCCGGCAGCCCGCCTCCGGCAAAAACGAGCGGGACGACGGCGTTCTGCATGGCTTCCACCGTGGTCATCCCGAAATGCTCCGTTTGGCCGGGATCCTCGCCGTTCAGGCCGCACATGTGCCAGAACAGGGCCGCGTCCCGGTAAAGGGATTTCAACTCGGCCGCGGTGACGTTGACCCGGAGCTCGATCCGGCCGGCCGCTCCGGCGGCCAACTCCCTCAAGCCGTCCAAATAGGCGTTCCCGGGCCCGCTTCCCCCGGCCAGGACGAACGTCCAGCCGTCCGCCGCCTCCGGCCTTTCCCGGAGAAGCTTCAAGAAAACCGTGATCATCTCCCTCTGCCTCTTGAATCCCTCCGGTTCGAAGCGGGAGGCGGAAAGGATCAGCTTCTTCTTGGGACCGGCGTCCCCTTCGGCCTCCATGTCGACGGGCGGATA
>JAAZPG010000391.1 GCA_012797375.1 Acidobacteriota bacterium | reverse complement strand
GTCGTCCGGAGCCTTCCGGCCGGTCTCGTGGAGCCGTCGTTCGACAAGCCGAATCTTCCCCGGCCGGAGGAGTTTCAATCGGCGGTCAAGGACGCCGTCCGCCGGATCGGGTCGCCGGAAGGACCGGTCGCCCTCCTCCTTCCGGAAACGTCCGTTAAAACCGTCCTCCTGAGCTTCGACTCGCTGCCGCCCGCTCCCGACGAGCGGGAAAAGATCATCCGCTGGCGGCTGGCCCGGACGCTCCCGCTGCCCCCGGCCGAGACGCGGTTGTCGTTCGCCGTCAGCCGGACAAACGGCCGGGCCCGGGCGTTTTGCGTCCTGGCCGCCGCCGGAGTCGTCCGGGAATACGAAAAGGCGTTCGCCGCGGCCGGGCTGGATGTCCGAACAGTCGGCCTTCCGACGCCGGCCCTGCTCGGCTGCCTGCCGAAAAACGGACCGGCGAACCAGGTAATCGTCAACATCGAGGAGGATTATTTCGCCGCCCTGGCGATTCTCGACGGCGGACCGGCGCTGTTCCGGGTGAAGCCCCTCTCGACGGGGAATTTATGGGAAGAAGCGGCCGAGGAAACCGCGGCCACCCTCCGTTTCCTCGAGGACCGGGAAAAGAAGGAAATCGAAAGCGTCTGGCTGCGGCCGGCCGCGGGCGGGGATGCCGGGACGGGCGCGGCCCTCATCCAAAGCCGCGTTTCCCGTCCCGTCCGGATTCTGCCGGGCGACGGATCGACGGGGATTCCGCCGGCCGACCGGATCCGCCTGGCCCCCCTTCTTGGACAGATCTCATGAACGGCGGCCTGCGCCTTCCGATCAACCTGGCCACCCGGCCGCTGCGGAACCGGCGCTTGTTCCGGGCGGCGGTCGGGATTCCGGTGGTCCTTTTTCTTCTCTTCGGCGGGGGGGCGGGGGTCCTTCTCCTCCATTCGACCGCCCGCCTGAGGGCCGACGAGCGGACCCGGGCCGAGCTCGAGCGCCGCATCCAATCGGCCGGACGCGAACGAGCGGATAAAACCGGGCAGAGCCAGACGATGAGGAAACGGGATTCCGAGCTCGTCGACGTGGTCAACGGCGTCATCGTCCGGAAGAATTTTTCCTGGGTGGGGCTTTTCTCCCGCTTGGAACAAGCCCTGCCGCCGCAGTGCTCGATCGTCTCGCTCAGCCCGCTTCAGCTGACCGAAACAGGGCTTCGGGTCAACATGAAAGTCATTACTCCGGGCCTGCCCGGCCTTCTGGTCTTGATTGAAAACCTGACGGCCCGGGGTTTCAAGGACGTGGTTCTGCGGGATGAGCTGACGGGCGGCGGCCGGCTCATCTGCGAAATCGGATTTGATTATAATGGAACTCTTTGACCTCTTGGACGAAGGCGAGCGCCGGATCGTTTCCATCGCGGCCGTCGTCTGCGCCGCGGTGTTCGCCGTTCTTCTCGTGTTCGGGGTCAGGGCTTGGCTGAACGCCGGCCGGGCGTCCGCCCGGCGGGCGGCGGTCGAGACGGAGTGGCGGGCGGCCGACCAGGCCCGGAAGGCCGCCGTCGCCGAATGGAGCCGTTGGGACGGGGCCTCGGCCGACGTCCGGGAGCTCCGCGGGACGTGGCTGTACGACCGGGGGAGGGGAATCCAGACGATGCGCTCCGACCTGGCCGATGTTTTAAAAAAGGCGGGCGCGTCGGTCCCGGAAATCACGTACGGGGAATCCGAGGTGGTCAAGAACCGGATGCGGCGGTACACCGTCGGCTTCCATTGGGCCGGTTCTTATCCCGCTTTCCGCCGGCTCTTGGAAACCCTCGAGGCCCATCCCCGGGCGCTGTTCGTCTCCAAGGTGGATTTCCGGGTCATCGTCGAGGGACACTTGGAAGCCGGCGTCACGCTGGAAGGATATGCCGTCGATGAATAAGCCTGACCGGCGGGGAATCGTGTTTGTCGCCGCCGTGCTCTGCCTCGGGGCCCTGGCGGCGGCCGGGCCGGATGCCCCCCCGCCCCTGATCCGC
>JAAZPG010000041.1 GCA_012797375.1 Acidobacteriota bacterium | reverse complement strand
GTCATCTCGGCCGTGGATCTCGTCCGCGGACTGGGCGTGCTGGCGGGCCTCAAGGTCCGGCTCGTCGATGGGGCGACCGGCTATCTCGGGACGAATTACGCGGGCAAGGTCGCGGCCGCCAAGGAAGCCTTGGCCGGCGAGGATTTCGTCTATCTCCATGTCGAGGCGCCCGACGAAACCAGCCACGAGGGCGAGCTCGCGAAGAAAATACAGGCCATCGAGGAATTCGACCGGCACATCGTCGGCGAAATCCTGGGCTGGGCGGAGAGCAAGCCCGGCGTCCGGATCCTCGTCGCTCCGGATCACGCGACCAAGCTGGCGACGAAGACCCACGCCGCCGATCCGGTTCCTTACGCCGTCTGCGGCCCGGGCGTCGTCCGGGACGGCGGATCCGCCTACAATGAACGGGCCGCGGAAAGCGTCCCCCTCGAGGCGGCCGTCGGGCTGTTTGAGCGCTTCATCCGCGGAACTTTTAAATAGGGGACGCGGCTCCCGAGGGCGGACGCGCTCAATCCGTTTCATTCATTCAGCCCTTGACAAGACGTCCCTTTCCAACCCATCCTTCCCTCTATGAAGCGTTCGGGGAAAGCTCCGCTTGCGCCGGTCGTCTTTTTTTTCGCTGGCGCCCTCTGTCTTTCCGCCGGGCCGCTTTTATCCCAGGAAACGGATTTCCGCGGCCAGGTCTCCGGCGAGCTGGCCATTCCCTTCGAAAGCGGCCGCCGCGTCCCTCTCCGCGTCCGCTACCTTCCGCAGTTTTCCCTCAAAACGCCCGTCTCGGCGTCTTGGAATTTCGACATCGAGGCGTCGGTCAACGCCTCGCTCACGCTCGACGCCGCCTCGGGCTGGGGCTCGCGAAAAGGCGACCTGGCCCTCTACCGGCTTTGGGCCCGCCTCACGACGGCCCGGTTCGAGGCCCGGCTCGGCCTCCAGAAGATCGAGTTCGGCTCGGCCCGCCTCCTCCGTCCTCTCATGTGGTTCGACCGGCTCGACCCCAACGATCCGCTCCAACTGACCGACGGGGTGACCGGCCTCCTCCTGAAGTACACGTTTCAAAGCAACGTTTCCGTCTGGGCCTGGGGATTGACGGGCAACAATGACCGCAAGGGCTGGGAATCCTTTCCGACCCGGGCCGGCACGATCGAGTGCGGCGGCCGGGCCCAGGTTCCCGCCCTCGGCGGGGAGCTGGCCGTGACCTTTCACCGCCGGAGCCTGGACGCCTTCCGCGGGCCTCTTCCTCTTGCTTCGGACGAGCGTTCCGGCGTCCCGGAAAGCCGGTTGGGGCTGGACGGCTATTGGGATCTCGGCCTCGGCCTCTGGTTCGAGGCGGTCTTCACCAAGCAGGATTTCCAGGTCTTCCCCTTCCGCCATCAAAAAGCCGTCAACCTCGGGGTGGAGAACACGTTCGGCCTGGGGAACGGCCTCACCCTCCTGGCCGAGCATCTCCTCTTTCAATCATCCCCCCGGTTCTGGGAGCGGGGAACGAGCCGCTCCCTGAGCGCCCTTTCCCTCGATTACCCTCTGGGTCTTCTCGACCGCCTCCGGGTCATGGTTTTCCGCGACTGGACGGGCCGGGACTGGTACCGTCTCCTGACCTGGCAAAGAACATACGACCGGCTCAGCTTGAACGTCATCGTTTTCTGGAATCCCGATTCGTACGGGCTTTACGGAGATCCGGCCGCCGTGAATCTCTTCGGCGGCCGCGGCGTCTATCTCATGGTCGCCTGGAATCACTGAAGGAGAGGATGTCATGGAGAACAGCGTTTTGATCCGGACGGTGAACTTGACCAAGATCTACCCTTCGGGGGAACAGCCGATCACCGCCCTCCGGGACGTCAATCTCGTCTTTCAGGCCGGCGAATTCGCCGGGCTCGTCGGGCCGAGCGGCTCGGGCAAGACCACCCTCCTCAACATCGTCGGGTCGCTCGACGTCCCGACATCGGGAAGCGTCGAGGTCCTGGGGGAAAAAATCGAGACGCTCTCGCACAAGAAGGCCGCCCGGCTCCGCAACCGCCACATCGGCTTCATCTTCCAAACATTCAACTTGCTGCCGGTCTACACGGTCTATGAAAACGTCGAGTTTCCCCTGCTTCTTCTCGGGATGACGGCGGCGGCCCGGCGCAAGGCCGTGCGGGACGCCCTGGCCTGGGTCGGCCTGTCCGACCGGGAGCATTCGCGGCCGGCCCAATTATCCGGCGGGCAGAGTCAGCGGGTCGCCATCGCCCGGGCCGTCGTCAAGAAGCCCGACCTCGTCCTGGCCGACGAGCCCACGGCCAACCTGGACGCGGATAATTCCCATCACATCCTCCACACCATGGAGGACATCAACCGCGATCTCGGGACGACGTTCCTGTTTTCGACGCACGACGCGAAGGTCATCGCCCACCTGCGCCGGAAAATCACCCTCGTCGACGGCCGGGTGACCGCCGACGAGGCCCGGACAACGTGAGGAGGCGGCCATGATCATCCCCAAGCTCGCCTTCCGCAACCTCATCGGCAACGGGGCGAAAACCTGGCTCAACGCCCTGGTCCTCTCGTTTTCCTTCGTGGCCATCATCTGGGGCCAAAGCCTGTTCGAGGGAATGGACCGGGAAATGTCCAAGGTCACCATCGACCAGGAGGCCGGCGGCGGCCAGTATTGGGCCGGCGCCTATGACCCGTACGACCCGGCGACGATCGACGACGCGCCGGCGGCGATCCCGGCCGATTTGGCCGCCGACGCGGCGGCCGGCCGGGCCGCCCCCATCCTAATCGTCTCCGCGACGATCTATCCCAAGGGCCGGATGTTCCCCGCCCTGCTCAAGGGCGTCGACCCGGACCAAGCCGTTCTCAAGCTGCCCTTCGACCGCCTTCTCGGCGGCGACGGCGAAATCCCCGGCTTGATCGGCGCCCGGACGGCGAAAAGCACGGGCTTGGCCAAGGGGGACACCGTGACCGTCCGCTGGCGGGACGCCTCCGGGACGTTCGACGCGGCCGACGTCGTCGTCGTCGATGTCTTCCAAACCCAAGTCCAGACCGTCGATTCCGGGCTGATCTGGGTGCCGCTCGAGACCCTCCAGGCCATGACCGGCCGGCCGGGCCGGGCGACGGTCGTCACCGTCCCCGTCGGGCCCGCGCCTCGATCCTATCCCGGCTGGGGCTTCCAGGGTTACGACGTTCTCCTCAAGGATATCAAGAGCTTCGTTCAAGCGAAATCGCTCGGCTTTTCGATTTTTTACGTCACCCTGATGGCCCTGGCCCTGCTGGCGATTTTCAACACCCAGATCTTGTCCATCTGGCACCGCCGCCGGGAGATCGGGATGCTGATCGCCCTGGGCATGCCGCGCGGCCGGGTCATCGCCCTCTTCACCCTGGAGGGGGCGCTCCTTTCGATCCTGGCGGCCGCGGTCGGGGCGGTCTACGGCCTGCCCCTCCTGATTTACATGTCCAAACACGGCTGGGTCCTGCCGGCCGGGCAGGCCGACAGCTTCGGCTTGGCCCTCGACAAAGCGTTGTATCCCGCCTACAGCACCGGGCTGGTCTTCGGCACGATTCTCCTCGTGCTGGCCGCGACCACCATCGTCAGCTTCCTTCCGACGCGGAAAATCGTCACCCTTAAACCGACCGACGCCCTGAAGGGGAAATGGTCATGATCCGCTTTCTGTTCAAAGGGCTTCTCCGGGACCGTTCACGGACTTTGCTTCCCTTCCTGACCGTGGCGATCGGGGTTTTGCTCACCGTCTTTCTCGAGTGTTACATCACCGGCGCGGAACACCAAATCATCGATTTCAACGCCGATCTGCTGACGGGCCAGGTGAAGGTCATGACGAAGGGCTACGCGGCCGAACCGGATTCCCTCCCCAACGACCTCTCGCTGGACGGCGTCGGAACGCTTCTCAGCGAATTGGGAACGGACTTTCCCAATATGGCTTGGACCCCTCGGATCCGTTTAGGCGGACTTCTGGACGTCCCGGATGAAGCCGGAGAGACGAAAGCCCAGGGAACGGTCCTGGGAACGGCCGCCGGCATCCTCGCGCCGGGGAACGCCGAGATCCGGCGCCTGGGCTTGGAGAACACGGTCGTCCGGGGCCGTCTGCCGGAGAAGCGAGGCGAGATTTTGATCGGCGAAATCCTGGCCGACCGCCTCAAGCTCCAGCCCGGGGGAACGGCGACGTTGATCGGCTCGACGATGAACGGAGCCATGGCCACGGCCAATTACACGGTCAGCGGAATCGTCCGCTACGGCGTCCGGGCCCTGGACCGGACGGGGCTGGTGATGGACCTGGCCGACGCCCAGGCGGTCCTCGACATGGAGGACGCGGCCGGGGAAATCCTGGGCTGGCGGACAAACGGCCCCTACGAACGGAACCTCATCGAGGCCGTCGCCGCCAGGTTCAACGGCCGGACCGAGGCCGGCTCCGGCTGCGATCTCGCCCCGGTCATGAAAACGCTCCGCGACCAAAGCGACCTGGCCGCCCTGCTCGATCAGTTCAGCACGGTTCGGGGAGCGATTTTGACCATCTTCATCCTGGCCATGTCGCTGGTCCTCTGGAACGCCGGCTTGCTCGGCAGCCTCCGGCGCTACGGCGAAATCGGCGTCCGGCTGGCGATGGGCGAGCCGAAGGGCGGCGTGTACCGGGCGATGCTGGGCGAGGCCGTCATGGTCGGCGTCCTGGGCACGGTCGCCGGGACCGCCCTCGGGCTGGCCCTGAGCTACTATCTGCAGGCCCACGGGATCAATATCTCCGGGCTGATGAAAAACGCCGCGGTCATGCTGCCGTCCCACCTGTACACCCGGGTCACGCCCGTCGCCTACATCATCGGCTTCATCCCCGGCCTCCTCTCCACCCTGATCGGGACGGCCATCGCCGGGAGAGGCATCTACAAGCGATCGACCGCGTCCCTTTTCAAGGAGCTTGAAACATGAAGCGCGCCCATCCCCGGAAAATTCCGCCGGCCGTCGCCGGAATCATCCTGATCGTTTTGTCCGCGCCGTTTTCGGTCCCGGCCGCGGGAGCGGAGCAGGCGGACCTGACGCCGGAGGCCGTCCTCCGGAACGTCGACGAGAACGCCGTGCCCGGGAGCAAGATCATGGTCTCGGCCATGACCATCCACGGCCGGCGGGGCGATCGAACGATCAAGTCCCGCTCCTGGATCGAGGGCGAGGACAAGGCCTTCACCGAGTATCTGGAGCCTCCGCGCGAGAAGGGGATCAAGATGCTGAAGCTGGGCGACCAGCTCTGGACGTACACCCCGGCCACGGACCGGATCATCGGCATTTCCGGAAACCTGCTCCGGCAGGCCGTCATGGGCTCGGACTTGTCGTATGAGGACATGATGGAAAACAGGAAGTGGTCCGAGATCTACGAGGCGGCCGACGACGGCGGGGAGACGATCCTCGACCGCCCCTGCCGGATCCTCAAGCTGACGGCCCGGGTCGCCGACGCGGCCTACCACGTCCGGCGGGTGTGGGTCGACCGGGAGCGGTTTCTCGTCATGAGGGAGGAGCGCTACGGCAAGAGCGGGCGCCTCCTCAAGACGCTCGAGGTCGGCGCCGTCCGGAGGATCGAGGGCCGCTGGATCCAGACCCGGGCCCTGGTCCGCGACGTCCTCAAAGAGGGGAACGGCACGGAGCTCGTCATCGAGTCGATCGATTTCGACGCCCCGATCCCCGAGGCGTTCTTCTCCAAGGCGTCCTTGAGAAAATGAGGGGCCCGCGGACCCCGCGACTCGCAAATCAAGCAGACGGAAAAGGGGACGCGTCCCCGGCTGATCAGAGATCGAGGTCGTAGACCGCCGGGAGGGCTCCCTTG
>JAAZPG010000390.1 GCA_012797375.1 Acidobacteriota bacterium | reverse complement strand
CGGCCCGGGGATTGACGCCGCCGGTCGCCGTCGGCCGGTCGGCCGCCCTCCCCCATCCCCGCTCGACGGTGGGGACGATGACCGAAATCCACGATTACTACCGGCTGCTGTTCTCCCGGGCCGGGGTTCAGCCTCCGGGATCGAACGGCCGAACGCTTTCAGCCTCGATGTTCTCCTTCAACCACGAACAGGGCGCCTGCCCCGCCTGCAAGGGCCTGGGGACGATGACCGTCGTCGACCCGGAGCGGTTGATCACCGACCCCCGAAAGCCGCTTTCCGGCGGAGCCATGGACGGGACGAAAACCGGCCGCTTCTACGGCGATCCTCACGGCCAGCACATGGCCGCGCTCCTGGCCGCGGGAGCCGCGGCCGGAATCGATTTCCTGAAGCCGTACGAGGATCTCTCGGTCGAGGCGAAAGAGATCGCCCTTCGGGGAACGGGCGACCGTCCCTACGACATCATTTGGTCGTACCGGCGCGGCGCGAGGGCCGGGGATTTCAAGTTCCGGGGGCCGTGGAAGGGGCTGGCCGCCCTCGTCGGCGAGGAATACGAGCGGAAGCACGCCGACCGCCGGGGCGAGGCGATGAGGATCCTGATGAAGGCCGATCCCTGCCCGGCCTGCGGCGGCCGCCGCCTCAAGCCCGCCTCGCTGGCCGTGACTTACCGCGGGCTGAGCATCGCGGATCTTTCGGCCCTCAGCGTGGGCCGGAGCATCGAATTTTTTGAAAATTCGGGCGGAGCGCGCCCCGGGGCCGGCGTCTTGGACGCGAAATCGGCCGCCGTGACCGCGGCCGTCCGAGGGGAGATCCTCCGCCGTCTCCGCCTCCTCAAAGACGTCGGCCTGGATTATCTCCAGGTCGACCGCCCTTCCTCCACGCTCTCGGGCGGCGAGGCCCAGCGGATCCGGCTGGCCGGCCTGCTCGGCGTCAAGCTCACCGGGGTCACCTTCGTCCTCGACGAGCCGACGCTGGGCCTTCATCCGCGGGACACGGCCGATCTCCTCGGATTGATCCGGGAGCTCACGGCCGAGGGCAACACCGTCGTGGCCGTGGAGCACGACCGCGATGTCATCCGGGCGGCCGATTTCGTGATCGACCTGGGACCCGGGGCGGGCCGCGAGGGCGGCCTCATCGTCGCCGAGGGGACGCCGGCCGATATCGAAGCCAATCCCTCCTCGGTGACCGGGCCGTATCTCCGCTCCTTGGGGACGGTTCCCGAGCCGTTGACGGGAACCGCCGGCCCTCCCCTGGAAATCTCCGGGGCCCGGGCTCACAACCTCCGGAACATCGACGTCTCGATTCCGTCGGGCGTCCTGACGGCCGTGACCGGCGTCTCCGGAAGCGGGAAAACGAGCCTCGTCTTCGACGTCCTCCTGGCTTCGCGGCGGGCGGGCCGGGCCGTTTCATGCGACCGGATCGGCGGTCTCGAACGGTTCGCCCGGGTCGTCCCCGTCGGTCCGGAAGGGACGGCCGAAAGCGCGGCCGGCATCCCCCTGACCGTCCTCGGCGTCTTCGACGCCGTCCGGGGACTGTTCGCCGCGACCGCGGAGGCCGAAGCCAGGGGATTCGGCCGGCCGCATTTTTCGTATCTCACGCCCCAGGGCCGGTGTCCCGAATGCGGCGGCACGGGCTGCGACTGCGTAACGGCTGATGAGATGGCCGCGGTGATG
>JAAZPG010000389.1 GCA_012797375.1 Acidobacteriota bacterium | reverse complement strand
TTTGGAGGTTTCTGAAAACCCTTCGGCCGCGGAAAATCGCGTCTTGGGGGAATCGGATGTCGGGATCGGAACGCCGTCCCCCCTTCCGGCGGCGGTGCCGGGAGATGTTCCGGGCGGCCTACTTTTTCTCGACGGGGATGAGGATTTCGGTCTCGAGCTTTTCGGGCGGGACTTGTCCGGGATCATTCAGATAGAATTCCACCGGCGGCCCCGCGGCTTTCCATCCGTTCCGTTCGAGATAAGCCCCGATTTTTTGGTAGGCTTCGCCGACCTTGTCGTAGGGACCGACGTGAAGGCACGAGGCGACCTTGGGATAAGCGAATTCGTCTTTCCGGAGGGGCTCTTGGGGCGTGACGTCCGCGCCGATCGGCATGCCGATCCGCCACTTCAGCTCGGCCTCCGGAACCTCGCCGGGGGCGTTGAGGTACATGGCCATCACCCCGGTGAAGGATCCCAAGCCTTGGCTGAAATATTCATTCATGAACTCGCCGATTTTCGCGGAAATCAGCGAATACGAGCCGGTGCATTCGATGTAGGCGTAAACGAACGGCGTTTGGTCCTTGACGACGACGTCCTGTCCGAGACCGAAGCCGGCGCCGGCCGCAGCCAGAAGGATGAAAAGGACGGTTTTCTTCATGGTGTCTCCCTTATTCCCGTTTTTCCAGCCCGGCTGGACGGACCTGAAGAAAAAATCATAACCAAAGGCGGCCGCGAATGCAATCAGCGCCGGGAGGGGGCGGACAATATGATAAAATACCGGCACACCCCGCCGGATGACAAGCGGGATGGAAAGGGCGAAGCATGAAAAAAACAGCGATAGCGGTTCTCGGGGCCGCGGTCTTGATCGGCGCGTCTGTCCGCGCGTCCGAGCCCGTCCCCGGTCCGGCCGGGAATGAAGCCGGATCGACGGCCTTTATCAACGTCCGGATTTTCGACGGAGAAAAAGTCATCCCCGCGGCGACGGTCGTCGTCGAGGGGGGGAGGATCACCGCCGTCGGAACGGAGGCGGCCGTTCCCGCCGGGGCCGAGATCGTCGACGGGGCGGGGCGGACGCTGCTTCCCGGGCTCATCGATTCCCACGTCCATGTCTGGGATGAAAGCGGACTCCGGGAGGCAGCCGTCTTCGGGGTGACCGTCCTCGTAGACATGTTTACTTCAGCCGAGTTCGTCTCGGCTCAAAAGAAGGCTCAGGCGGCGGGATTCCGGCCCATGGCTCACCTCGTCTCGAGCGGGATTTTAGCGACCGCGCCCGGAGGGCATGGGACGGAGTACGGCGTCAAGGTCCCGGCTTTGACCGCTCCCGGCGAGGCCCAGGCCTGGGTCGACGCCCGGCTCGCCGAGGGCTCGGATTTCATCAAGATCATCCGCGACGACGGATCGACCTACGGCCGCGCGATCCCGGCGATTACGCGGGAGACGGAAGCCGCCCTCATCGCCGCGGCCCGGGCCAGGGGCAGGCGGACGGTCGTCCACGCCGCGACCTTGCGGCAGTGCCGGGAAGCCCTGGAGGATGGAGCCGACGGATTGGCCCATCTTCATTTTGACGACGCGTTCGACCCGGATTTCGGACGGCTCGCGGCCTCGCGCAAGGCCTTCATCATTCCCACCTTGACCGTCCTGGCCGCGATGAACGGTTCTCCCGACCCGGCCGGCGTCGCCTCCGACGCCGGCCTGTCCCCTTATCTTCGGCCCGAGGACCTCCAGACGCTCGGCCAGACGATGCCCTTCCGGTCCGCCCCGGGCGCTTATGCCGCGGCCGAACGGACGCTCCGCGAGCTCCGGACGGCCGGCGTGCCGATTTTGGCCGGGACCGATACCTCCAATCCGGGGACGGCTTTCGGAGCGGCTCTTCACGGCGAGCTCGCTCTCCTGGTCAAGGCGGGCTTGACGCCTCTCGAAGCCCTTCGAAGCGCCACCTCAATCCCGGCCGCTTTATTCGACCTCGGGGGGAGAGGCCGGATCGCGCCGGGGAGCCGGGCCGACCTTCTCCTGGTCGAGGGTGATCCGACCGTTGAAATCAAGGCGACCCGGGCCATCGTCGGTGTTTGGAAGGACGGACTTCGGATCGATCGGGAGTCCTGGCGGAGCGCGGCCGCGGAAGCCAGGCGGGCGAGGGAAAACCAGAAAAACGCCCCGGCCCCGGAAGGGCTGGGGGACGGCCTGATCAGCGATTTCGAGGACGGCGCCGTTTCCGCCCGGTTCGGGTCCGGTTGGACGGCGTCCACGGATTCCCTCATGGGCGGCAAGTCCCGGGCCGAGCTTTCGACCGTGGATGGAGGAGCCGAGGGCAGCGCCCGGGCCCTGAAAATCGAGGGAGAGATCTCCGAGACGGGGTCGATCCGCTGGGCTTCGGCTCTCTTCTCGCCGGGCCGGGCGCCGTTCACTCCGGCCAATCTTTCCTCGAAAAAAGCCCTGAGCTTTTGGGCCAGGGGCGAGGGGAAGACGTTTGCCGTCATGATTTATGCCCAGAGCTCGGGCTTCATCCCGAAGATCGCCTTCTTTCCGGCCGGTCCGGAATGGAAGGAAGTCGTCCTTCCGTTCGAGAAGATCGGGCTCGAGGGCTTTGACATCCTGGGGATCGCCATCGGGGCGACGACGGCGCCCGGCCCGTTTTGGCTCGAGATCGACGACGTCCGGCTGAAATAAGCGCCGGCGATTTCGTCGGCCTTCGGGCGTTTCCCCTCTCCGCCCGGCCTTCCGGACTCAGCGGAATTCTGCGTCGATGATCGTGATCCGGCCGGGATAGACGATCGGGCCCAGGGGAGTGGTGACCGTGGGCTGGGCGTCGAGGGCGACGCGGGCGGGATCGCGTTCAGCCCCGCCCAAGGCCAGGGCGAGGTTGAGGAGCCCCTCGTAACCCTTGGCCGCGAAGAATTCGTAGAGATCGATCGTCATCCGGATGGGGATGACGGTGTTTCGGCCCGTCCCGGGGATCTCAATCGCCTGGTCGATATTGCCGATGACCGTCGGCGTGCCGTCGATGAGGAGGCGGCTTTCCAAGCCGGTCAGCGTGGAGACGGTCCGGGGCGATCCGCCCGTGCCGTCGTTGGGATTGCGGACCTCGACGCGGAGGACGAATTCCGCCGGCAGGCGTTTGGCCGTGAATCCCTGGACGAGCTTGACTCCGTCCATGACGCTGAAATCGTTCAGGGCGGATTTGCCCTCGATCCGGATGCCCAGGACCGAAAAATCGGAGACGTCGGCCAGCCGGAATTGAAGCCGCTGGAGATTCGAAAGGGCGGAGAGGAACGGCTCCAGGGCGGCGCAGCTTGAAAGGAGCCCCGCGGCCAGGATGACGAGGGCCGCGAGGATTGCGGTTTTGAGACGTGAACGCATGGGCGGCTCTTCCTTAACCGGCGTTTTTATTTTTTGTTCTCCGCGCCGCTTTTCACCCGGGCGGCGAAAATCTCGTAGAGAAAATTCGGCATCAGCTTGAGGACCCAGGCGCTGACCCGCATGAGGAAGGGGAACCGGATGTACGTCTTTTCTTTTTTCAGGCCCTTGACGATGACGGCCGCGGCCTTCTCGGCTGAAACGATGAACGGCATCTTGAAGTCGTTGCCGTCGGTCATGGGCGTCTTGACGAACCCCGGCTTGACGGTGACGACCTTGATCCCCCGAGGCTTGAGCTCGATCCGGAGAGCATCCAGGATCAACGACACCGCGGACTTGCTGGCGCAGTAAAATCCGTTGCGGGGGACCGCCCGGCTGTCGGACAGGCTGGAGACGCCGACGATGGTCCCCGATCCCCGCTTTTTGAAATCGGGCAGAAGCTCGCCGAGGAAATCGACGACTCCGAACACGTTGACGTCGAACATGGTCCGGGCGGCTCCGACGTCGAAGAGATTCATACCGCCCCGGCCGGACACCCCGGCGTTGAGGATGGCGATGTCGACGCCCCCGAACCGGGATCGGACTTCCCGGTAAGCGGCCTGGATCTCCTCCCGCTTGGAGACGTCGCACTTGACGGGAAGGACGGCGCTCCCCGAGTGCTGAAGCTCAGCCGCCGTCCGGCGAAGGACGTCGTCCCGCCGGGCCAGCAAGGCCAGGTTGACATTCTCCTCGGCCAGGAGCCGGCTGAGGGCGAGACCCAGGCCGCTGGAGGCGCCCGTCACCAGGATCGTTTTTCCCTGGAGGTTCAAGGCCATCTCAGCGGCTCCCCTCCACGAGGCCCTCGAGGACGCTCTTGTGAACCATGAAATCCATGATCTTCAGCTTGAGGTACTCCTCGGTCAGAAAGTAATAGCCCTTGGGATCGAAGTTGAAGGCGCTCGATCCGGAGTCCTTGGCCAGGAACCAGAGCCGCCCCCCGTCCTCCTTGTATCCGATGAGGTGGATGCCGTGGTCGTCGGTCGTCGTCCCGTTGCCGAAGCGGTACTGCCGGGCGTTGTCGTCGATGAATTCCGCGGGGATGTCGAACGTCGGGATCATGTGGACTTTTTTCTCCGCGTTCTTGCCCGGCTCGGAGATGTCCCCGCCGATGCTCATCGTGAAGCCGGCGGCCAGGCCCTTCTTGAGGATCTTCATGAAGGTGTCGAGGGGGACGTTCACGTAATCCTTGCTGTGCCACCAGTTGTCCGGCACTTCGTACTCGACGTTCGGGCCGAAGGGCTGCTGCAGGTAGGACACAACGTCGACGTAATCGTCGGGATTGATCTTCAGGCAGTCCCGCAGGTAGGTCCGGGGCGTGTATTCCCGTCCCTCGACCGTGAACTTCTCCGGCGGGGTGCCCATGTGGGCGCCGAGAATGGCCCGGACCGTCTCGAGGGCGGCGGCCTCGTTCCAGGCGCCGGCGGTCTTGACATGGTCGAGGTAGGCCTTGACTTCCTCGATGAGCTTGGAATGATCATGGAATTTTTGGCCCGGCTTCAGCCCGGAGAAGGCCTCCCAGGGCATGCAGCCGTAAATCTTCCAATTCCGGGTGACGGCGTTGCCCTCGGATCCCTCGGCCACGTAGGAATCCCCCCGCTCGCGGATGAACCGCTTCGTCCGCTCCAGGTATTCGGCGTAGACCGTGAACATCTCCGAGAGCCGGACTTTCTTTCCGTGGATCCGGTAGATCTCGGATTCGAAGAAGGCGGTCGTGGCGAAGCTCCAGCAGGTGTTCGTGTTCCCCTGGGAGACCGGCGGATTATGCCAAGCCGTCTTGAAGCCGTCCAAGCTTTTCGGGACGGCGAATCCGGCCAGGTCGACCATGAACGTCCGGCGGGGAGGGGCCGGCCGGGCCTTTCCGAATTCTCCGGTCG
This sequence comes from Acidobacteriota bacterium, assembly GCA_012797375.1. Classification (GTDB taxonomy): domain Bacteria; phylum Acidobacteriota; class Aminicenantia; order Aminicenantales; family UBA4085; genus JAAZPG01. The sequence goes on along the minus strand of JAAZPG010000389.1, from coordinate 417 downwards.
TCCTGGCGATTTCCTCCCAGAAGGGATTCTTGGGCTCGATGAAAATCCCTTTATCTTTCGGCTTGTCCTGAGCGGCGGCGGAAGCGGCGAGAAGCAGCGACGCGGCCAGCAGGCCGAGGATGGTTTTTTTTCTGAACATGCGGCACCTCGTTGCGGGTGGAATTAAAAAAGGCATCGGAGGAAAAAGATCGTATCGCCGGCGGGGGATTGTGTCAAGGAATCGCCGGCAAGGCCTCGGGCGCCGATTCGAGGCCCTTGAGTTCAGCGGCCGGGGATCGTTCTTCGTTTTGGGGAGAGCCGGCTCGCTCGGCGCGTCCCCGATGCGGCCGGATGAGCCGCCGACGGCGCGCTCCGCTCCCGCTCCGGCTGTTTGATCACGGAGGTGTTCGGTCTGCGGCCTCAGCCTCGAGCCTGGAT
>JAAZPG010000388.1 GCA_012797375.1 Acidobacteriota bacterium | reverse complement strand
CCCGGGGGAATCCGCAGGCTTTCAAGCCGTTTTCCAAGCAAGCTTGGAGATCCTCCAGGGCGCGGCTTTCCTCCAGGCCGATCCAGAGGACGCGCGGATGACGGGAAAAAGGCGGAAAAGAGCCGGTCCCGGCGACGGCCACGGGGAAGGCGGCGGCCGCCGCGGCGGCGCTGCGGACGGCTTCCTTGACTAGCGGAATCCGGGATTCCTCGATCTCCCCGAGGAATTTCAAGGTGACGTGGAGATCGCGGGAGCTCGACCAGGCGATCCCGCGGGAAAAGGATTGCCGGAACGGCCGGACAAATTCATGGATCCGGGCCTTGACTTCCTCGGGAGGATCGACGGCGATGAACGTTCTCATCGAGCGGGCTTCTCCTCGAGCCGGCGGCGGAGGATGTCGAGAATCCCTTGGGCGGCCTGGGCTTGGACATGGCTCCGGTCTCCAAGGAACAGGAATCGTTCCACGCGTGTTCCGCCGGGGCCGGAGGCCGCGCAGAACACCAGGCCGACCGGCTTGCCCGCGGCCGCTCCGGACGGGCCGGCGATGCCGGTGACGGCCAAGCCGTAATCCGCCCCGGAAACCCTCCGGACGCCTTCGGCCATGGCCCGGGCGGTTTCCCCGCTCACCGCCCCGTGTTCTTCGATCATCCGGGCGGGGACGCCGAGCCGGCCGATCTTGGCCTGGTTGGAATACGTGACCAACCCTTCCAAGAAATACGCCGAGCTGCCCGCGATCCGGGTCAACCGCCGGCAGACAAGCCCGCCCGTGCACGATTCGGCCACGGCGATGGTTTCCTTCCGTTCCGCGAGAAGACGGCCGACGACGGCTTCGAGATCGGAGCCGTCATCTGAAAAAACGGCCGGGCCCAGGCGCTCCCGGAGGGCGGAGGCGAGGGACTCGGCCGTCCGCTCGGCCTCCTCGGCCGAGACATCCGAAAACGCGGAGACATGCAGCTCGATCTGTCCGGGAAAGGCGAGGATCGTCAAGCGCCGGCCCGGATCGCGGGGATAAAGCCCCTGGATCATCGTCTCGACCTCGGATTCGGTCAAACCGGCCGCCTTAAGCACTTTCCGGGCCAAGTGGGCCCGGCTCCGGCCGGAGATCCGGGGGGCGACATGGGCTTCAAAAACCGATTCAAGCTCGCGCGGAGGGCCGGGGAGGAGGACGATGATTTTTTCCTCCTCCTCGATCCAGAGGCCGGGGGCGGTGCCGGCCGGATTGGCCAGGACGTCGGCCCCGCGGATGACCTCGGCCTGTTTCCGGTTGGCCGGAGGCATCGTCTTCCCCCGCCGGAAAAAACGCTCCTCGATCGCCGCCAGGACGCGGCCGTCGACATCCAGCGGTTTGTTCAGGACCGCGGCCACGGCCTCGCGGGTCCGGTCGTCGTCGGTCGGCCCAAGTCCGCCGGTCACGAAGAGCAGATCGGCCCGGTCTCGTCCTTCCCGGATCGCTTTCTTGAGGCTGTCGCTTTCGTCCCCGACGATGATCTTCTCCTCGACGTCGAGCCCGAAATCATTCAGCCGACGGGTCAGGAAAAGCGAATCGGTGTCCTGGAAAAACGGCGTCAGCATCTCCGACCCGACGGCCACGATCACGACACGCTTCACAGGATCCCCCGGATCCCTTGGAGAACCAGGGCGGTGAAGACGCCGGCCAGGACGTCGTCGGCCATGATGCCCCAGCCGCCGGGCAGGCGCTCGAGGCGGCGGATCGGCCACGGCTTCAAAACGTCGAACACCCGGAAAAGAAAAAATCCCCCGGCGATCCACGGCCAGCCGGCCGGGCAAAGGAAAAGCGCCGCGCCTTGGCCGACGATCTCGTCGATCACCACCGGACGCGGATCCTTCTCGTTCAAGGTCCGGGCGAACGAATCGGCGGCCGCGGTCCCGACAAGAAAAACGGCCGCCAGCAGCAACAGATAGGGAAGGGGAGCAAGACGCCGGGCGGCGAATCCGTAGATCAAGGCGGCTTCCAGGCTGGCGAACGTCCCCGGGGCCACGGGAAAATACCCCGCTCCGAAAAACGTGGAGGCCAGGCGGACGACTGATTTCATGACGCGATATTTCCGAAAAGATCGTATGTTCCGGATGAAATGATTTTAACACGGCCCAGCGGGCTTTTCCATGTTCGAGCGCCCTCGGCCCGGACAAAGACGACTCCGTCTTCTTCCGGGGCCTGGAACTTGGTCCGGCCGATCCACCCCCCCGGGCGCCCCGGCCGCGGTCCCTCGATCAAGACATCGAGCGTCCGGCCCCGGAACTTCCTCAGATTTTCGGCTGAATAGGCGGCCTGGGCTTCCATGAGGATGCCCCGGCGCCGCTCCTTCTCGGCTTCGGGAACGGGATCGCCGAGAGCCCAAGCGGCCGTTCCTTCCTCCCGGCAGTACGTGAAGACGCCGAGATGGTCGATCCGCGCCTCCCGGACGAACTCTTGGAGCCGCTTGAACTCGTCCGGCCCTTCTCCGGGAAAGCCGACGATCAACGAGGTCCGAATGGCGGCTTCGGGCAGGCGTTTCCTGATCTTTTCGAGGAGACGCAGGATACGCGCGGCGGACGAGGCTCGCTTCATCCGGCGGAGAACGGCGGGCGAGGCATGCTGAAAGGGAATGTCCAGATAGGGACAGATGCGGGAATCGGCCATCACTTCGAGAAGGGCGTCGGTGATCTCCTCGGGATAGCCGTAGAGAAAGCGGATCCAGGGGACAGCCGTTCCTTTCAGAAGCTCCGCCAGAAGGAGGGCCAATCCGTCGGCGCGGCCGCGGTCCCGGCCGAAAGCCGTGGTGTCCTGGGAGACGAGGACGATTTCCCGCGCTCCCCGCGCTTCCAAGAACCGGGCTTCGGCGATTATCGAGGAAACGGTCCGGGACCGGTACGGTCCCTTGATGGAGGGAATGGAGCAGAACGCGCACTGATGGGAACACCCCTCCGAAACCTTGAGGTACGCCCATCCCGGGGGAGTCGAAAGCAGGCGGGGGGACCGGTGATCATAGAGAAACGTCCGGGCGCGGGACCGGAACGGCCGGTTTTCCGCGGCCGCGACGATGCGGTCGTAATCCCGCACGCCCAGCCAAGCATCGACGGCGGGGTGGCGCTCGAGAAGCCCCGGCCGGTCGTTTTCCACGGCGCAACCCGTG
>JAAZPG010000387.1 GCA_012797375.1 Acidobacteriota bacterium | reverse complement strand
TGGACGTCCGGGGCGCTTCCGGGATGAACAGGGCGACGCGCTGGCCCGCTTGAACGAATTCGCCCGCGTGGGCGTCGTGGGAAACGACCATGCCGGCCGCCGGAGCGGTGAGAATCGTGTCGTCGAGGTCGAGCTCGGCTTTCTTGAGGTCGTTTTCCGTCTTGGAAATCGCCAAGTCCGCTTGGACGGTCTGCACTTCTTTCAGCGACCGGAGTTGGTTTTCGGCCGCGGCCAAGGCGGAAGCGGCCAAATCCCGGTCCCTCTGGCTTTGTTCGTACTGAAGAAGGGAGACGGACTTTTGAGCGAAAAGCTCGGTTTGGCGGCTGAAAAAATCGGCGGCGTAGGCGTTGTTGGCTTTGGCCTGGCGGACCTTTTCCTCGGCGTCGGCCAGGTCGACGGAGAGAAGCTTGTCTTTCTTGAGCCGGGCTTCGGCCAAGGCGGTCTGGGCCTGGGCCAGGGCTTGTTCCAGCGGACGGGTGTCCTGGCGCATGAGCACGGAATGGGCCGCGATTCGGCTGCCGTCCCGGATGAATTCGGCGGCGATCCTCCCCGGCCGGACGAAGGAAAGGGGAACGGATTTTTCCCCGACGACCCGGCCCGAGGCCAGGACGGTTTCCAGGGCGTCTTGGGTCGCGACCGTCGTCGACCAAGCGGGCGTGGATTTGAAAATCCGCGGAAGAATGACGAGGGCGGCGACGGCCGCGGCCGCCGCAAGCCAGAGGAGAACCTTGCTGAGGGCGGGGCCGGTGGGCTTCATCGGAACATACCTTTCTTAATGGAGGCGCAATTCCCGTCGGAAAGACGGCATCTTAACCGAATCCGAAGCGGGAATCAACCGACGATTTCGTCCGCCGGCGGGGAAAGGCGAAGGCCGTGTTATAATCCGGGCCGTGATCAAGGCCAAGCCCGGAGATTTCGTCGTCGAGGAGAGGACCGATCTCCCGCTCGAGCCGGGGGGCCGCTACGCCGTCTACCGGCTCCATAAAAGCGGCTGGAACACCTCGGATCTTGTCGGCCATTTGGCCCGCCGGTTCGGATTTCCTCCCGGGCGGATCGCTTACGGGGGGAAAAAAGACAAGCACGGCCTGACGTCCCAGTTCATCACCATCGAGGACGCGGCCGACCGGAGCTTCGAGGGAAAGGACTTCCGGCTCGAGGCGGCCGGCCGGATGAACCGGCCGATGGGGCCGGACTTGATCCGGGCCAATGATTTTACCCTCACCCTTCGGGACTTGGCCGGAGTGGCGTCGCTGGAGCCGGCGGTCGAGCGCGTCCGGACGGAAGGGTTCCCCAACTGGTTCGACGACCAGCGGTTCCGGAGCTACGATCCCGAGCGGGGTTTTTTCGCCGAGAAGATCCTCCGCCGGCACTGGAACGGGGCTCTCCAGGTCTACCTGACCTCGGTCACTCCGGGACTTGCCGGCCGGGAGCGGACCCGGCGGCTCGAGTTGTTCCGCGTCTGGCGGGACTGGAAGGCCTGCCGGTCGATGGCCGAAGGACCCTTCGAGCGGGAAGTGTTCGACATTCTCCGGAAAGAACTGGCCGCCTTCGGCGAAGCCCTGCACCGCATCCCGGAGGAGGAAACGGCCATGCAGTACGCCGTTTTCCAGGCTCATCTCTGGAACGAAACCCTCCGGAAAATCTTCCGGAGCCGCGGCCTCCCGGTCGTTGAAATCGCCGGCCGCGAAGGCCCCTATCTCTTCTGGCGGGAGCTCGGCAAGGCCGACCGGGCCGCTCTCCATGCCCTCCGCATCCCTACGGCCGCGGCGAAAATGGAGTTTCCCGACCCGGAGGCGGAGGCGCCGTTCGCCGCCGTGCTAGCGGATAAAGGCTTGGCCCGGTCCGATTTCCGGACGCGGGAGCTGCGGCGGGTCCGCTTCCAGTCGTTTCTCCGGACGGCGGCCGTTGTCCCCGAAGGCTTCACGGTCCTCGAGTCCGGCGCCGACGAGCTCCATCCGGGCCGGGAAAAAATCATTTTCCGGTTCTCCCTGCCCCGGGGATCCTATGCGACGATGCTCATCAAAATGATCACCCTTCCGGGAATTCCGCCGCGGCGGGAGACCGCCGGATGACCGGATTCAAGCTCGATTCTGGAGGAGGCGTTTGATGGATTACGCGGCCTTGTTCCGAGGCTTCCCCGGCGCGGTCACGGTGTGCGACCGAGAGGGCGTCATTTTAGCGATGAACGACCGGGCGATCGAGACGTTCGCCGGCGGCGGCGGAGACCGCCTTCTCGGAACGAGCGTGTTTTCATGCCACCCCGAGCCCGCCCGGACGAAGCTGCGGGCGCTTCTGGCCGAGGGCCGGACGAATGTCTACACGATCGAAAAAAACGGCGTCCGGAAATTGATCTACCAGGCGCCGTGGATGGAAAACGGCGCTTATGCCGGATTCCTCGAGCTTTCGCTCGTCCTTCCGGCGGCGATGCCCCATTTCGTCCGGGGGAATCAAGAAAACCGGCCGTGAACGACCCGGCGCCGCCGTCTCTTTTCCGGGAGGATCTCGAACGAATCGGATTCGCTGCGGCCATGAATGTCTTCACTTTTTTCTTGACAACGTCCGGCGGATCGCCTATCATCGCCGGGACATGAACGACCACATCACGCGGATCATCTTCCCGGCCCTCTTCCGGGCCGTTCTCCGCGTGTCGTTCTGGTGGGCGGATCTCCCCGCCCTATAACACCACCCCCTTACCCTTTTTCCGCGCGTCGGGAGCCGGCGGACGTTTCGCCTCGCCGTCGTTCCGGCGTTCCTGAAAACCGGTCAAATTCCCCTTGTCGGGAAGACGTCTGAAAGGAGAACAGACATGTCGAAAACGATTTCCCCCGAGCGGTTCGCGGCCCGGAACGCCGCCTTCCTGCCCGAACATTTCTATAATATCAAGGCCGACCTTCCGGCCTGTCCGCCCCCGCCTCTTCATCCCGGGACGAAAGCTCCCCTTCGGCCTTCGGACCTGGAGGCTGTTTTTTCCCGGGGATTCATCGCCCAGGAAATCACCCGGGAGCGGTTCATTCCGATTCCGAAGGAGGTCCGGGAAAAACTCGCCGTTTACCGCCCGACCCCCCTGATCTATGCCTCCGGCCTCCGCCGGGCCCTGGACACGCCCGCCCATGTTTTCTACAAGTACGAGGGCGTCGGCCCTGTCGGAAGCCACAAGAGCAACACCGCCTTGATGCAGGCTTATTTGGCCGCGGCGGAGGGGGTTGAGACGCTCGTCACCGAGACCGGGGCCGGCCAGTGGGGCTCGGCCTTGGCCCAGGCCGGCTCTTTATTCGGCGTGGACGTCAGGGTGTTCATGGTCCGGTCCTCGTTCCGGCAGAAGCCCGGCCGCCGGACGGTGATGGAGATGTTCGGGGCGAAGGTCGAGGAAAGCCCCGGCCCATCGACGAATTTCGGCCGAGCGCTTTATGAGAAGGACCCGGACCATCCCGGCAGCCTGGGGATCGCGATCTCCGAGGCCATCGAGGTCGCCGTCGGCGGGAAAAATTCGAAATACGCCCTCGGCTCCGTTCTGGATGCCGTTTTAATGCATCAGACGGTCATCGGCCTGGAGGCGGCGGCCCAGCTGTCCGCGGCCGGGGCGGAACCGGATGTCGTCATCGGCTGCGTCGGCGGAGGATCGAATTTCGGCGGCCTGGCTTTTCCTTTCGTCCGCGGTTCTCTCGCCGGCGAGAGGAAGACGCGGTATGTCGCCGTCGAGCCCGAAGCCTGCCCTTCGCTGACCCGCGGCGATCTGCGCTACGATAACGGCGACACGGCCGGACTGACGCCCCTCCTCTTCATGCACACCCTGGGCCGGGATTTCGTCCCCGCGCCGATCCACGCCGGCGGACTGCGGTACCACGGCATGGCCCCTCTCGTCAGCCACCTGGTCGGCCAGGGTATGGTTGAATCCCGGTCCGTTCCCCAGGCCGAGGCTTTTGACGCCGGGACCCTCTTTTTCAAAACCGAGGGGATCCTTCCCGCTCCGGAATCGGCCCACGCCGTCGCCGCGGCGATCACCGAGGCGGCGGAGGCCCGGGCTTCCGGACAGGAGAGGGTCATTCTCTTCAACTTGAGCGGCCACGGTTTTCTCGACCTGGCGGCCTATGCCAAAAACGGGCGCAACTCTTCCTCGTAAAGGAGGGAGAAAAGGGACGACGGTCCCTGCGCCGTTCGTTGACGCGGTCGCCGGGCGGATGTTAATATTTCCCGCCGGATACGGATCCGGGGAGGAGGATGGCATCTCATGACGAACCGTTTGAAAGAAGATAAAAAATCGGGCGCGGCCGCGCTTCGGCCGGAGAACGCGGCCCGCGCCTCGATCGCCTCTTTGAAAGCCTGCGCCGACCCCAAGCGGGCCGAGGGGCAGCGCCGTTATTTCAAGGAACAGGTCGAGTTCCTGGGGCTGACGACGCCGAAGATGAAGGAAATCGAGGCCGACGTCTGGCAAAAGGTCCGGGGGACATGGAATTTTCCCGAAGGCGTTGCCTTCGCCGAAGCCATGCTCCGGGAACCGTACCATGAGATCCGCGGACTCGGCCTTTTGATCCTCCTTCGGTTCCGCCAGGAATTCCCGGCCTCGTTTCCGGACCGGGTCCGCGGCTGGCTCCAAACCGACCGCCTGGACAACTGGGCCCTGGTCGGTGTCTTCTGTCCCGATGCCCTGGGGCCGATTCTGGAAAAAGATCCCAAGTTCGTGGCCCAAATCAAGACATGGGCGGGCGATCCGAACCGGTGGGTGAAGCGGGCTTCAGCCGTGTCGTTCATCAAGCTCGCCCGCCGCGGCATTCACCTGGACGCGATCTACGATATCGCCGTCAGGCTGTTTCCCGTCCAAGACGATTTGATACACAAGGCGACCGGGTGGCTTCTGCGGGAAGCCGGCAAGGCCGACGCTCCGCGCCTGAGGGCGTTTCTCCTGAAGCATGGGCCGGCGATCCCGCGGACTTCCCTCCGCTACGCGATCGAGCGTTTCTCCGAGACGGAGCGGAAATCTCTTCTCGCCAAAACGAAAGCGGTGAAGCCATGAGCGAAAAAATCAAGATCAGCTGTCTCGGCTGCGGGGGGACGAACCAGATTCCCGAGGAGGCGGTCGGGAAAACGGCCGTCTGCGGCCGGTGCAAGACGCCGCTTCCCGTTCCGGGGGAGGTGCTTGAACCGACCGAAGAGCAGCTGGCCGTCCTGATTCAAAAGGGCGCTCTTCCGCTCCTGATCGATTTCGACTCCGAAACGTGCGCGCCCTGCCGGGTGATGCATCCGATGGTCGAGGCTCTGGCCAAGCGCCGGGCCGGGAACTTGATGGTCGTCCGGGTGAACACGGCGGTCAACCCCCAGGTGGCCGGCGCGTTTCAAATCCAAGCCGTGCCGACGTTCATCGTGATGCGGCGCGGCCACGAAGCCGGCCGGACGACGGGGGCGATGCCGGAGACGGATTTTTCCCTCTGGGTGGCGTCGCTTTCCTGATAGGGGAGGGCGGTCGGCGTCAGCGGCCGGTCGTTTCAGGATAGACGGCAAAGCGGCCGACGAGGTTCTCCCGCGTCTCCCCCATGCGCTCGATCACTTTCTCGAACTCCGGCGAAATCCTGAGAATGGCCTCGAAGGCCCGCTCGGAGATCTCCCGGTTGGCCGCCGGCGAATAGACCTCGAAGCGCGGCCCCGCTCTTCAACCGGGCTTTCTCCGCGGAAGGGACAGGCTACTTTTTCGGTCTGAAGATGATCAGCCGATCCGTGATAAGCTCGTTATGGGCCGGGCCGACCTTGGTGGCTGCTTCCAGGTAGGCCCGGAAGAAGAGCAGAATCTTTTCATCCAGGGCGATGCCGTAGCGCTGCGGGCCGACCGGCACTTCCAGGCAATGGGGATCCCCGTGGCTGTTTCGGGCGATCTTCCAGGCATACAGATATCGCGCTTGAGGGTGATCCGGGAGATAAACAACGG
>JAAZPG010000386.1 GCA_012797375.1 Acidobacteriota bacterium | reverse complement strand
CGGGATGATGGTCAACCGCGACTTCGCCCTCGAGGACGGCGACATCGTCGAGCTCCACCTCTAAAACAGGGAGACACAATACCAATTCACCATATTTCCCGGCCGGCTCCCGCCTCCTCCCCGGCCCCCGGTCTGTCCGATGCGTCCCCGGCCTTCCCCCGCGTCCGGCTCATCATCGCCTGAACGGGCGCCGCCGCTCCTATTTTGCCAGCGAGAAAAAATCTTCCGGGAAGCGTCATTCTTATGGATAAAAAAAATGCCGAAGTTCGCCCGGCTTGTCGTCCCCGGTTGCCCCCACCATGTCACCCAGAGAGGCAATCGCCGCCAAAAGGTGTTTTTCTCCGAAAATGACAAAAAATTTTATCTCCGGCTCATCAAGCGCCTTGGAAGAAAAAACGGACTCGCCTTCCTCGCTTATTGCCTCATGGACAACCACGTTCACCTCATTGTCATTCCAGAGACAAAAGAGAGCCTTTCCCGGGCCGTCGGCGAGACCCATCGCCTTTACACGACGGCGGTCAACATCCGCGAGGAATGGAAAGGCTATCTTTGGCAGGGCCGTTTCTCATCATTTCCGTTGAGCGATCGGCATCTTTTCGAGGCGGTCCGGTACGTGGAATTGAATCCCGTCCGGGCCGGAATCGTCGACCAGCCGGAGGATTACCCATGGTCGAGCGCCCGAGCCCGCATTTTCCGAACGAACGATCCGCTCGTCTCCGCCAACGAGAGATTATTCTCGATCGTCGACTGGCCGGCGTATTTGAATGAAACCGGGGACTCGAAATTCGAAGCGGCGTTCAAACGACACCAAAAGACGGGGAGGCCGATGGGCGACGATCGATTCCTCGGGAAGCTGGAGACGTTGACGGGAAGAAAGCTTCTTCCGCTGAAGCGCGGCCGGAAGCCAAAAAATATGGTGAATTAGTATTGTGTCTCCCTATTTCCCCTATTTTCGGAAATTGACGGCCTCCTCGTCGGCGATGTCCATGATCGCCATGAAGAACAGCCGGGCCATGTCCTCCATCGTCTCGGAGTCGATCAGCTCAATCCGGTCCTTGGTGTTGTGATACGTCGGGTACGGCACGTTCTTGCCGTATGCCCCGAAGGTCAGGGACGGGACGCCGGCCCAGAAGAACCAGGCCGAATCCTGCCGCGGACGGGCCGGGTACGCCGCCTCGCCGCCGCCGATGATCCGGTGGACGTACTTCTGGTTGGCCCGCTCGATGAACGCCCAGAAATCCGCGTACGTCTTGGCCCCCGAGGCGGAGATCTTGTCCCCGCCGCCCGGCCCTTCCATGTTGATGAAGACCAGGGTCTTGTCCAGGGGGAACAGCGGGTGTTCGACATAGTATTTCGACCCGGCCACGCCCTGCTCCTCGCTGCCGAAGAAATTGAAGACGACCGTCCGCTTCGGCTTGATCGCCGACTCGGCCATGGCTTCGGCCACGCCCAAGCCGACGGCCACGGCCGTGGCGTTGTCGTCGGCCCCCGGCATGAGCTCCCACATCCGGCCCACATGGTCGAGGTGCCCGCCGATCAGGATGACCTCCTCCCGGAGCTTCGGGTCGGTCCCGGGAATGACGCCGACGATGTTGTACCCGACGCCCTCGGGATGATGCTCGGTCACGTTCTTGATCGTCATCGTCTTGCCGGTGGCGAAGGATCGGGGCTTGAGCTCCTTGCGGATCCGGGCGATCGTCTCGGCGTACGTCCGTCCCGTCCCGGCGAAGACGTCGGCCACGACCGCCGCCCCGACGTGATGGTAGATGAATCCCTCGCGGTAGGAGTTGTTGGGATTGCCGATCGGCCCGTAGTTGTAGATCATTCCCTTGGCCCCGTGGTCGAAGGCGTTCTCGAGCTTGTACTGGTGGAAGGAGTACGGCCGCCATTTTGGGAAGGCGCCGGCCGGATCGCCCGGCCGGACCGGGACCTCCGGATCCATCAGGACGATCTTCCCCTTGACGTCCAGGCCGGCGTAATCGTCGTAGCCCAGCTCCGGGGCGGTGATCCCGTAGCCGACGAAGACGACCTCGGCCGTCACCTCGCCCGAGGCCGAGGTTCCGCCGGGGATGAACTCCTCCTCGAACTTATAGAACT
>JAAZPG010000385.1 GCA_012797375.1 Acidobacteriota bacterium | reverse complement strand
CGGAGATCCCGTGACCGTCGATCGTTCCCTCTGCGACCGCTGCGGAGCATGCGTCGACGCCTGCGCTTACGGCGCCCTGGAAATCGCCGGCCGTCAAACGACGGTCGCCGATCTCGTCGCCGAGGCGGAACGCGACCGCGTATTTTTCGAGTCGTCGGGCGGGGGAGTGACTCTTTCCGGCGGCGAACCGCTGGCCCAGCCGGAGTTCTCCTTGGCCCTGCTGGAAGCCTTGAAAGTTCGCGGATTGGCCGCGGCTCTCGATACCTCCGGGGCGGTGGAGGGGGACATTCTGGACCGGGCCGCGGATCTGGCCGACCTTATTCTCTATGATTTGAAGACCATGGATGAGGCGGTCCATCGCCGTTTTGTGAAAACGGGAAACGCCCGCATCTTGGAGAATCTGCGCCGGCTCAACCGGCGCGGCCGGGCCGTCCGGGTCCGGATTCCCCTGGCGGCCGGGGTTAATGACGGCGAGGAGAACATCGACGCCTCGATCCGTTTCCTGAAAACCCTGGCCTCCGTCCGCCGCGTCGACTTGCTGAAGTATCACCGGGGCGGAGAAGAGAAATACCGGAACCTCGGCCGGGCGGCGGACTTCGAGATTTTCGAGCCTCCTTCCGATGGGCGGATGGAGGACATCCGGCGGGCGTTCGCCGAGGCCGGATTCAACGTTTCCATCGGAGGTTGATCGTGATGACCGAGCGGGTGAAAAAGCTGCGGGAGAGGAGCCTGGCGGCGGTTCCTTCGATTTCCGGAGAGCGGGCCGCCCTTCTCACGTCCTTTTATCGGAGCCCCGAGGCGGGCCGGTGTTCGCCGGCCGTGGCCCATGCCCTGGCCTTCAAGCGGATCATGGCTGAAAAGACCGTCTGCCTTGAAGACGGCGAGTTGATCGTCGGCGAACGCGGTCCAGCCCCCAAGGCCACGCCGACGTATCCCGAGGTCAATTGCCACAGCGTCGAGGATCTCCGGATCCTCGACTCCCGCCCTAAAACCTTCTTCAAATGCGATCCCTCGGTCATCCTTTTGTATGAGAAGGAAATCATCCCGTTCTGGCGCGGCCGATCCATCCGTGACCGGATGATGGAGGTTCTCCCCCCCGCTTGGAAGGACGCCTACGCCGCGGGGATCTTCACCGAGTTCATGGAACAGAGGGCTCCCGGTCATACCGTCCTCGACGACAAAATTTACAAAAAGGGGATGGAGGACTTCATCGCCGAGATCGACGCCGAAACGGCCCGGCTGGATTTTCTCGCCGATCCGCTGGCCTATGACAAGCGGGAAGAACTGCGGGCGATGCGAATCTCCGCCGAGGCCCTGATCATCCAAGGCCGGCGGCACGCCGAGAAAGCCCGGGAGCTGGCCGCCCGGGAGGGGAACGCGGCCCGGAAAAAAGAGCTTCTCCGGATCGCCGAAGTCTGTGACCGCGTCCCGGCCCGCGCTCCTCGGGATTTCCAGGAAGCCCTCCAGATGTACTGGTTCGTCCACCTGGGAGTGATCACGGAATACAACACCTGGGACTCCTTTAATCCCGGCCGCCTCGACCAGCATCTTTATCCGTTCTACCGGAAAGGCCTGGAGGAGGAAACGTTGACGGAGGAATCCGCCCGGGAGCTTCTCCAGTGCTTCTGGATCAAGTTCAACAACCAGCCGGCTCCGCCCAAGGTCGGCGTAACGGCCGAGGAGAGCGGGACGTACACGGACTTCGCCCTGATCAACCTGGGCGGGGTGAAAGCCGACGGCTCCGACGCGGTCAACGAGCTTACGTATCTTCTCCTCGACGTCATCGAGGAAATGCGGCTCCTCCAGCCGAGCTCCATGGTCCAAATCTCCAAGAAAAGTCCGGAGAAGTTCCTCCTCCGGGCCCTGAAAATCGTGAAAACCGGCTTCGGCCAGCCGTCCCTGTTCAACACGGACGCCATCGTCCAAGAGCTGGTCCGGCAAGGAAAATCCGTCGAGGACGCCCGAAATGGCGGTGCTTCGGGCTGCGTCGAATCAGGCGCCTTCGGTAAGGAAAATTACACCCTGACGGGATACTTCAACATACCCAAGGTCCTGGAGGTGGCCCTCCGAGACGGCTTCGATCCCCGGACGGGAAAACAGCTCGGCCCCCGGACCGGCGATCCGGCGGGATTCCAGACGTTCGACGACCTCTTCAGCGCCTTCCAAGCCCAGCTCCGTCATTTCATCGACGTCAAGATCGCCGGCAACGCGGTCATCGAGCGGTTGTACGCGACTCTTCTGCCCGCGCCGTTTCTTTCGATCCTGATTGACGATTGCCTCCGCCGGGGGCGGGACTACCACGCCGGCGGAGCCCGTTACAACACCTGCTACATCCAGGGCGTCGGGCTCGGATCCATCACCGACATGCTGGCCTCGCTCAAGCACAACGTCTTCGAAAAGAAAATCGTCACGATGAAAAATCTGATCGCCGCCCTGGACGCCGACTTCGCCGGGGCCGAGGATCTGCGCCAGCGGCTTCTCAATAAAACGCCCAAATACGGCAACGACGATGACACGGCCGACGACCACGCCCGGCGGGTCTTTGAGGCGTATTTTGCGGCCGTCGACGGCCGGCCCAACATGAAGGGCGGCTCTTACCGGATCAACCTTCTCCCGACCACCGTTCATGTCTACTTCGGCAAGGTCACCGGAGCGACGCCCGACGGGCGGAAAGCGGGGGAAAGCCTGAGCGAGGGCATTTCCCCGGTCCAGGGTTCCGACCGCAAGGGTCCGACGGCCGTCTTGAAATCCGCGGCCAAGATCGATCATATCCGGACGGGGGGAACGCTGCTCAATCAGAAGTTCACGCCGCAGCTTCTGGCCGACGAGGAAGGTCTCCGCAATCTGGGGCATCTTGTCCGGGCGTACTTCACGATGGACGCCCACCATGTCCAGTTCAACGTCGTCACGGCCGAAACCCTCCGCGACGCCCAGGCCCATCCTGAAAAATACCGCGATCTGATCGTCCGGGTCGCCGGCTACAGCGATTACTTCCTGGATTGCTCGGTCGACCTGCAAAACGAGATCATCCGCCGGACCGAGCATCTGGGCTTCTAAGGCGGTTTCGGGAAAAAACGCCCCAGCGGATTCCGCCCGCCCGGCCCCTTCGCGTTCCGCGGGGCGGGCCCGCGGTCGTCCCAGTTCGGGAATGAGGCGGACTAAAAAACGATCGAGGATTTGAGGACGCCGTCGGTCCGGTCGGCGGCTGTGGCGAAGGCTTTTTCCGCCTCCTCGATCTTGAAGGTGTGGGTGGCCAGCCAGTCGATGTCCAGGTGCTTGGCCTTGACGAGCATCAGCCCCTGATTCACGCACCGGTTCTGCCGCCGGAGGAACCGGAGGCCGATCTCCTTGCGCCGCAGCCGGGCCGAAAGGTAGGAAATCCGTTCGTCCGGGGGGATTCCAATCTGGTAGATCCAGCCGCCGGGCTTGACCAGCTCGACGGCCTGTTCGATCGCCGCCGGGTCGCCGGACGCTTCGAAGACGGCGTCCAGCCCGAGCGGTTTCCGCTTGAAAATCTCCGAGACGACGTCGAGGCGGTCGGGATTGCCGCTCCAGGCGGCGCCGGCTTTGAGCGCGGCCGCAATCCGGGCGTCGGAGCGGTCGGTGGCAAAGATGTCCCCGTGGCCCTCGGTTTTGAGAACCTGGACGAGTAAAAGGCCGATCGGTCCCGTTCCCAGCACTCCGATCGACGGCCCGAGCGTTCCGACGGCCAGGGCCCGGGCGTGGAGGGCGATCGACAACGGCTCGACCAGCATCGCTTCCGTCATCGTCAGCGTCTCGGGCACGGAAAAAAGATTGCGTTCGGGCATGACGAAATATTCCGCCAGGCAGCCGCTCCGCTCGCCGGGGTGGCCGAGAAAAGAGACATGCCGGCACGTGTGGGGCCGCCCGGCCCGGCATTGGTCGCACGTTTCGCAGGAGACCGACGGCTCCACGGCCACCCGGTCGCCGGCTTTGAACTGTTTAACCGACGGCCCGACGGCCTCGACGAAGGCTGAGCACTCGTGGCCGACGACCGCCGGATAGGGGACCGCTTCGCCCCCGATGCGGTCCGCCGTGAAATAGTGAAGATCGCTGCCGCACAGGCCGGCGAGCGCCGTTCGAAGAAGCACATCGTCGTCGTTCTTGAGGAGGGGTTTCGGGACGTCGCGGATTTCGACTTTCCGCGGGGCGGTCAAAAAGGCGGCTTTCATGTGATCCTTCTCCCCGGCCGAGACCAGGCCGTTGCCCTTCATCATATCAAAAGTCCCGCCGTAAAATCACCCTTTTCCGCTTCTTTGGAAAAAGAGAATGCCCCGGTCCTTCCTAAAAAAAAGCCCTGTCCGCGGAGGGACGGGGCTTGGGACGAGCGCGGGGAAACCGGATTTTTATTTTTTCGGCTTGACCTGGATTTTATCCAAGCCGGGTTTTTTCGCGCAATCGGCCGCGAAATCCTGCTCCCGTTGGGAATTGACGTAGTCGGGATGCTGGAACCGGTAAGTGAACCGGGTGTGTTCGTCGTACGTCCCCTGGAGCAGGGCGATGACGTCCTCGATGAAGACCCGTTCCTCGTCGGTGGGGATGACGAAAATCTTGACCTTGGAGTCTTCGGCCGAAATCTCGGTTTCGGCGTTTCTCGTTTTGGCCAGCTTGTTTTTCGCCTTGTCCAGCTTGATGCCGAGGAATTCGAGGCCGTCGAGAGATTTTTCCCGGATGAGGTCGGACATTTCGCCGACGCCGGCCGTGAACACAATGGCGTCGGCCCCGCCGATGGCGGCCAGGTAGGCCCCGATGTATTTCTTGATCCGGTAGGACTCCATCTCGATAGCCAGGGCGGCCCGAGCCTCGCCGGCCTCGGCCGCTTTCTGGACATCGCGGCGGTCGGTGTATTTGCCCGTGATGCCCAGAAGACCCGACTTCTTGTTCAACAGGTCGTTCATCTTGGCCGGCGCGATGTTCTCCTTCTCCATCATCATGAGGTCGATGGCCGCGTCGTGGTCGCCGGCGCGGGTGCCCATGACCAGCCCTTCCAGAGGCGTCAGGCCCATCGAGGTGTCATACGACACGCCGTTCTTGATGGCGTTGGCCGAGACGCCGTTGCCGATATGGAGGCAGATGAGATTGGTCTTGAAGGGATCCTTGCCCAGCAGCAGGGCGGCCCGCTTGGCTACGTAGAGAAACGATGTGCCGTGGAAGCCGTAGCGGCGGACGCCGTACTTCTCGTACCACTCGTAGGGCAGGGCGTACATGTAGGCGTGGGCCGGCATGGTTTGGTGCCAGGCCGTGTCCATGATGGCCATGTGGGGAATGGACGGAAGGACGTCCATGGCTGCCTCGATGCCCAGAACGTTGGGCGGATTGTGAAGAGGGGCCAAGCTGTAGAGAGCCTTGAATGTGTCGAGGGAGGCGGCGTCGATGATGACGGATTTTTTAAACTTTTCGCCTCCGTGGACGACCCGGTGGCCGACGGCCGAGATCTTCTTCAGGTCATCGAGCACGCCGACCTTCGGGTCGAGCAGCGTGTCGATGATGAGCTTGAGGGCGTCCTTGTGGTTGGCGCAGTCGTGGTCGATCTGGATCGGCGCGCGGCCGAGACCGGCCTGCTGAATGAAGCTTTTGCCGATGCCGACGCGCTCGACGATGCCGGTGGCCAGGGTGACCTTCTTGTCGTAATCGTACAGACGGTACTTGGCCGAGGAGCTGCCGCAGTTGAGGGAGAGAACGATCATGGAATTCTCCTATGTGACGCGTTCGATCTATTCTTGACCGCTTACAGGCCGGCGGCCTGGACGGCGGTGATGGCCGTGAGATGGACGATGTCGTCGACGGAGCAGCCGCGGGACAGGTCGTTGACCGGCTTGGCGATGCCCTGAAGAATCGGTCCGACGGCCTGGGCCTTGGCCAGCCGCTCGACGAGCTTGTAGGCGATATTGCCCGACTGGAGGTCGGGGAAAACGAGAACGTTGGCCTGGCCGGCGATCGCCGAGTTCGGCGCCTTGGCCTTTCCGATTTTCGGGATAATGGCCGCGTCGGCCTGCATTTCTCCGTCGATCTTCAGGCCGGGGGCGAGCTCCTTGGCGACGGCCACGGCCTTCTTGACTTTGTCCACGAGCTCGTGCTTGGCGCTGCCGTAGGTCGAGAAGGATAGCATGGCCACCTTCGGATCCATTCCGCAGAGAACCCGGGCGGTCTCGGCCGAGGCGACGGCGATTTGGGCCAGCTCGACGTCGGATGGGGCGGGCATGACGGCGCAGTCGGCGAAGACGAACATGCCGTTGTCGCCGTAGGAGCAGTCAGGGACGATCATGACGAACGAACTGGAGACGATGTTGATCCCCGGCTTGGTCCGGATGATTTGGAGGGCCGGCCGGATGGTTTCGCCGGTCGAGTGGACCGCGCCCGAGACGAGGCCGTCCGCTTCGCCCTTGTGGAGCATCATCGTCCCGAAATAGACCGGGTCGGACATGAGCTTGCGGGCTTCCTCGGGAGTCATTCCCTTGGCTTTCCGGATCTCATAATAAGCCTGGACGTATTCCTCGAACTTCGGGGACGCCGCCGGATCGACCGAGGGGATCCCGGAGACGTCGACGCCTTGTTCTTTGGCCACGGCCTCGATCTTCGCCCGGTTGCCAACCAGAGTGACTTGGGCGAGCTGTTCTTTGGCGATCTGGGCGGCCGCCTTAATCGTCCGGGGCTCCTCGCCTTCGGGAAGGACGATGCGGCGGGGCGTCGCCTTCGCTTTTTCCTTGAGACTCTCGAGCAGGGTCATGGATGAATCCTCCATACGGCAATTCCCTTGTCGATTATTAAATGTTTATAAAACAAGGGGTTGGAAGGCGTATTTTGCCTTTCCGCGCCTGAAAAGTCAATGTTTTGGACTGGTCCATGATTTCGGCCGCGAATCCGCCTCTTTTATAGAGGGAATCCATGGAATTTTCTTTGTTTCGCGGCCGGGGAATCAATCCTCGATGCCGTGGCGGGCGGGGACGCCGGCCTGGAAATAATGCTTGATTTCCTTCATCTCGGTGACGAGGCCGGCCCGCCGGATGAGCGCTTCCGGAGCCCGGCGCCCGGTCAAAACGAGCTCGACGGACGGAGGTTTCTCGTCGAGAAGGGCCAGGACGTCCGGCAGGCCGAGGAGGCCGAAGTGAAGGGCGACGTTGATTTCATCCAGGACGACGATGTCATACCGGCCGGAAAGCATCGCTTTCCGGCAGAGGTCCAGTCCGCGGCGCGCCCGCCGGACGTCTTCCGGATCCGGACGGCCGGCGGTCCGGATCAAGCCGGGACGGCCGAAGGTCGCGAACGTGATCAAGCCGCCGAGCCGCCGGGCGGCGGCCCGCTCTCCCGAGGACCGGGCTTTCATGAACTGGCCGAAATACGTGCGGTAGCCGCGGCCGGCGGCTCGAAGGGCCAGGCCCAGGGCCGCCGTGGTTTTTCCTTTTCCGTCACCGGTGTAGATTTGAACCTGGCCCT
>JAAZPG010000384.1 GCA_012797375.1 Acidobacteriota bacterium | reverse complement strand
CTGATGGAAAGCTCAAGGCCGAACTTTTCAAGGATGACGCTCCGTAGGGCGGGATAATCCCGGGGCGGCGGCGCGGCGAGCCATTCCCGGCCGTAGACGAAAAATTGATGGATGTGGTCCCCCGCGTTCAGCATCACGTTGGGATCCAGCGTGTAGACGGGAAGAACTGCCTCGACGGCCTCCCGGCGGCGCTGCTCGGTCGTCTCCGTGTCCTCGATCGTCAGGTCGGCCGGGGCGATAAGGTCCTCGCCGGCGATGTCGCCGGGTTCGAGCTCGGAGAGCTGTTTGGACGGAAGGTAGGAAAGGATCGTGGCCAGGACCAGGGCGGACAGGAAAATGAGAAGGAATGGATCCCGGACGATCCGCTTCATGCCCGTCGCCCTCTCCGGCTCGGGCGGGCGCCCGGAGGCCGGGGAACCCGGCGCCTTGAACAGCTTGAGATCCTTGATGGAGACGAGGGGCATGTCAGTCGGAGGAACGGGACTCGGCCTTTTGGTAGGCCTTGATGATTTTCTGGACGAGGGGATGCCGGACGACGTCCTTTTCGTTGAACCGGCAGACGGCGATCTCCTTGAGAGGCGCGAGGACCTTGAGGGCGTGAAGGACGCCCGAATCCCTGGGTTGGGGGAGATCGATTTGGGTGATGTCGGCGGTCACGACGACCTTGGAATCGAATCCGGCCCGGGTCAGGAACATCTTCATCTGCGGCCGGGTGGTGTTCTGGGCTTCGTCGAGGATGACAAACGCCGCGTTCAAAGTCCGGCCGCGCATGTAGGCCAGGGGGGCGATCTCGATGATGTTCTTGTCGATCAGCCGCTGGGCCTGGTCGACCGAAACCAGGTCGAACAGCGCGTCGTAGAGCGGCCGAAGATAGGGATTGACCTTTTGGATCATGTCGCCGGGCAGGAAGCCCAGGCGCTCGCCGGCCTCGACGGCCGGCCGGGTCAGGATGATCCGGCTGACGACCTTGTTCTGCAGGAACGTCAGGGCCATGGCCATGGCTAAATAGGTTTTTCCCGTTCCGGCCGGCCCGACGCCGAAGACCAGGTCATGGGTCCGGATGGATTGAATGTATTCCTGCTGGTTGAGACTCTTGGGGGAGACGGATTTGCGGGCGAAGCTCAAGGGCTCGGCCGGGAAATAGTCCTCCACCGGCTTGGGCCGCCCCTGTTCCAGCAGATCGAGGATGATCTGGAAGTCTTCCTCCTTGAGGTCGTGTCCCTTCTCCTCGAGCTGGCGAATCCGGTCGAAATAGAAACGGGCGAATTCGACCTTGTCGGGCGGTCCGCCGATGTTGAGGGAATCCCCCCGGATGTTCAGCTCGACGCCCAGGCGGGATTCGATTTTTTTCAGATTGCGGTCGAGAACGCCGATAAACACACTTTTCCGCACAAACGGATGGGTGATTTGTTCCATATCAAGGGCGCGTAAAGCTGCAGTCGTCCACGGGAATCCATTATCCAGCCCTCCGTCCCCCTTGTCAAGGACGTGAACTCGTCCAGTAGATTAGTGACACTTAGCTTTATTATGCTCCATTAGCCAGTTTTGATAAAACTCATAGGGGGTTAGATATCCAAGAGACTGATGGGGGCGGATATAGTTATAAGTCTTATTCCATTCCTCCAGTTGACGATTATGGCCTTCCAACTGATTTTCGATATCTTCCACCTCATAAAATTCTTCTCGATATGTCCGGTTGGATCGCTCGACGCACCCCTGCAGCTTGGGCGACCTCGGAGGAATCACGAACAGCCGGATTCGGCGCTGTCGGCACGCCTCCTCGAAGTTTTTCATAAACTCGGATCCGCCGTCGATTTGGATCGCCCGGATGAAAAACGGAAACTTCTTTTCCATGTATTCCAGGAAGGCCGCAGCCGTGTTGCTGGTCGCTCTTCGATAAGCCCGGCAGCTATCCCACCGGGAGATGGCGTCCCGGGCGCTGAACTCCAGATAATCCATCGACTCCTGTTCCCCGTCCGCTCCGCGCTGAGCGGCCCCTTATCGACGAGAAGTTAGAGGACCTCTTTGTTCAAACAACGTACCGGAAGCTTATCAGAGAAGATGCCGAAACCGACCTCTTGGCCTGTCAACGAACGATAACTCCGCGCACCCCATCGCCCTCTCGGACGAAGGCATCGCCAAGTTCGATGGCGAGCTTCCTAATATGAACTCGTGCCGCTTTGGAGAGATGAGGATGAATATCAATTAACCTTGCCGAATCCCGGCCGGCGAAATGCGACGGTTCGAGCGACAGGCTTTGGAATTGACGATTCCGACAGAGCGGAAAAAATCATTAGATTTTGAATCCGACGCCGATGGAAATGACTGTCATCGGATTGTTGTCAAGTCCCCAAAAATCTCCAGCTTTAAAATTTTCATTAACGACTCGGTATGTTGTTTGATCCGGCAAGAGAAATGTTCTCTGCATGAAAACATCACCTTGAAGGGTGATTTCAAATAACCGCGCAGAGATATCGAGAAAGAAATTGTCAAATGCGATTCTTGTGCCTGCCCGGAAGCCGAAGTTTGTCTGATGCAGGTTTCCGAAAGCAGACGCACCGGTTTGTAAGCGACCCGATATTCTCCGACCGAACGAGTCCAATATGATGTTGAGGTCGGCGCCGGCGATGACGGAAACGTTCAATCTGGCAGTCGAAAGGATCGAATAGCCCAACCCCAGGGACACGGGAATCATTGAGAGCTTATCATTTTGTAAAACGTCTTCATCAAATTCATTGGGCAAGTCGATACGCTGTTTGAATGTTCTTGGAAAAATATATTCAACGCCCAGATTCACGAACATGTTGCGGGTTATGTCATAGCTGGCCTCCAGGCGCATTGCCGGAGAAGGGCCGTTTAACGACTTATGGCTGTTGCTAATTGCCGGTTCGATATATGCCTCTTCAAGCGGCCGCACGATATTGGAAGCGAAATAGGATGTGCCTGCCGAGAAACGCCAGGATAGCCTGTTGTTTTCCTCTGGCAATGCATAATGGCTGTAAAACAATACTGATAATCCAAAAAACACCATTGATCTAATAGGTCTCATTTATTAAGCCCTCCTTTCATTTTTTGAGGTGCAAAAAGCATGCCAAGGAATTCCTGGTCTTGATGTGTTTCGTCGATGAAATGATAGGAATTTCCTTTTATCAGAAGCCCCCGACGATATTCCCGGTCTCGTCATGAAATCCCCTCTTTCCCTCCGAAATAGGATAATTTAGCGCAGGAGGACTGTCAAGTCCTGAACTCGTCCAGTGCCGCCCGGCACCGACGGATGAACGCGCCCACGGACTCGAGGCCGCCGATGCTTCGGACCTCGATCAGCCGGCTGCCGATGACGACGGCTTCGACCATCCCTTTCAGAAGCGCCGCCTGCTCGGGCGAGGAAACGCCGAATCCGGCAACTGCCGGCAGGCGTGAGGCCGTTTTCACCCGGCGGATGAAGTCCAGTCCCCGGTCTTCGATCCGGGCGGAGGCGCCCGTCGTCCCGACGCGAAGGGTTGCGTAGAGAAATCCCGAGGCTTCACCGACCGCGGCCTCGAGCCGGCCGGGGCTCATGCCGGGTGAGACCGGACGGACGAGGTGGATGCCCCGGCGTCCGAACGCTTTTCTCAATCCCGGAAGCCGCTCGTCCCAGGGTAGGTCGGGGATGATCGCCGCTCCCGCGCCGGATTCGCCGCAGCGGGAGGCAAACCTTTCGAAGCCCATGCGGAACGGGATGTTCCCGTAAGACATGACCGTCATCGGAATCAGAATTTTTTCCCGGATTCGTTCCATCAAGCGGAACGCATCCTCCGGCCGGGCGCCTCGCTCGAGCGCCCGGCGATTGGCGGCCATGACGGCCGGGCCGTCGGCCAGGGGATCGGAGAAGGGAATTTGGATTTCAAGCAGGTCGGCCCCGTTTCGAGCCAGGACGAGGGCCAAGTCGAGACTGCCGTCCGGGTCCGGGTCTCCGGCCACGAGATGAGCCATCAGGAGAGTGGAACGGGATGCTTTGAATAGGTCGTCAAGCGGTTGGGACATGGCCGGCCTCGCGGGAGAGAAAATCGATCCAGGGTTCTTTTTCCAATGCCCGGGCGGTGATGAACAGGTCTTTATCGCCGCGGCCGGACAGGTTGATCACCATCAGCCTTTCGGGGGGAAGGGTTCGGGCCAGGCGGAGGCCGTAGGCCGCGGCATGGGCCGATTCCAGGGCGGGGATTATGCCCTCGAGCCGGGCCAGAAGCTCGAATCCTTCCAGGGCTTCGCCGTCCCGGACCGAGACGAATTCGACCCGGCCGCGTCGGCGAAGGTCGGCCAGCTCGGGGCTGATTCCGGCATAATCGAGGCCGGCGCTCAGGGAATGGGTGGGCAGGACCTGGCCGTCGTCGTCCTGAAGGAAGACGGATTTATAACCCTGGACGATGCCGATTCGTAATGTTTCATCTTCTATCGGATAACGATCTTTAAGTTGAAATTTAAGCATTATCATTAGTGCATCTACAAATTGTTCTTTTGATAATACAAAGTTATCAATATAACAACTAAAATACAACTGTTTTAATTCTTTGCTTTGTTGTCTTAGTTGCATCATTTCTTGTTCAGTTGGTTCTTGGTAATTATTTCTGTATTGATTAAAGTATAGCTTTCTTGCTTTATCTTTTTGTTCTTCAGAAAGTTTGTGCCAAGATAAACCAAGTTCTTTCTCTAGATCATGTCTTGCTTCAGCATAAGCTTGATGATTATTTCCAATACCTCCTTTAGAGACTCCTCCGCCCATCATAAATTTGTTAAAAGACAGCTTGTTTTCTTTATGTTCCGAGTCAACCGCTTCGTCCAGGTAATCAGGGTTAACCAATGTAATATCAATAGTAGCGGCATTATTTAACAGGACTTCTAGATATTGTTTTCCTCTCAAAGCTTGTTCGTCAGTAAGGCCTGTATTTGTTGCATTAAATTCAGAAATTTCATCACGGGTTATTTGTCCGTCATTTGTTATTTGTTTCCAATAATTGTTATCACTAATTTTCATTATATTTTATCT
>JAAZPG010000383.1 GCA_012797375.1 Acidobacteriota bacterium | reverse complement strand
GGACCTCTCCGGGACCGACCTCGTCGTCCTCGATCCGCCCCGGGACGGCCTTCATCCCGCCGGATTGACTCTCATCCCGGCGCTGGGAGCGCCCCATCTGATCTACATGTCCTGCAACCCGGCCTCCTTCGCCCGGGACATCCGGGGGCTGGCGGCTTCGGGCTACCGGCCTGAGCGCATCTTCGCCGCGGACTTTTTTCCCCACACCCCGCACTTCGAGGTGCTGGGATTCCTCTCCCGCTGATTTCATGGGGAGACGCCATCCCCATTCACCCTATTTTCGCCGGGGCCCGGAGACGACGGTTGTTTGATATATGAAGGATCATTCTCAAAGAACACCAGGCCAAATGAGCGCATTGAATCAACGAATATGCAACCGAAGGGGGAAAGAAGGACTTTTCTCCGATGCTCCGCTCGGCGAACATTATTTGACATGGCCCTGTTTTCGGATTAGCTTTTTCCTTGAAATCGTCATTAGACTCATGGGTATTGTGTCTCCCGATCGCTCCTGTTTTTGAGGATGGTCATGCCCGGGAAATCCGCCGCCGCCCGGTCGAAACGGCTGATGTCGGCCGAGCGCCGGCAGGAGATTCCCCCCGAGCGCGTTCTGGAGACGATCGGCCTCCGTCCGGGCCAGGTCTTCATCGACATCGGCGCCGGTCCGGGGTTTTTCGCCCTGCCGGCGGCCGCGGCCGTCGGACCGAGGGGCCGGGTCGTGGGGCTGGACGTTTCGCCGTCGATGGTCGAAGAGCTTCGGAAAAACGCCGCCCGGGCCAAAGCGGCCAACCTCCAAGCCCGCCGAATATCCAAAACGAGCCCGAACGTTCCGCCCGGGGCGGATTTTTATTTTCTGGCCAACGTCCTCCACGAGATCGGCGGCCGGGAAGCTTATCTCCGCGATCTCCGCAAGCGCATGTCCGCCGCCTCCCGTCTCGTCATCATCGACTTTCTCCGGAAGAAAACGGAGCACGGTCCCCCGCTCCGCGACCGAATCCCCCTCCGGGAGTTGCGGCGCCTCCTGGCCGCGACCGGCTTCAAAGTCGAGCGCGTTTTCCGTCCGAACGGGGAGGAGTACGGAGTGATCGCCTTCCGGACCGGCGCCCGCCTCAACCGATGATCGCCAGGGAAAAGGCCATGACAAAGATGGCCACGGTCTCGCAGAGCCCGACGACGATCAGGTCCTGGGCGAATCCCTTGTTCGTCTCGCCGAACGCGTCGCAGCTGGCGGCCGAGCATTGCCCTTGGGCCACGGCCGAATAGCCGATCGCCGCTCCCGAGAGGACGCCGATCCCCAGCTTGAACAAGCCGTCGATGCCCGCCCCCTTGAGGGCGTTCATGACGATAAAGCCGTAGATCGTCTGGGTGAGGGGCGCCCCGGCGAAAACGACGAGCAGAAAGGACGCGGGCTTGTTGGCCAGATAGCTGCGCTTCCAGGCGCCGATGGCCGCCTGCCCGGCGATGCCCGCGCCGATGCCCGAGCCGACCGCCGCCAGGCCTAAAACGGCGGCGACGCCGATATAACCGATGAGATCCATTTCCGCCTCCTTACTGGATTACCGCTCCGACTTGGCCGTGACCCGGAAAGGGTCGTATTTGATCCCCGACCACTCCATGCCCAGATGGTTGGAGAATTCGAGCATGTTGAGCCGGATGCCGTGGACGACGACGGACAGCACGCTCAGGGCGATATTGAGGGCATGGCCGAACGTCAGGAGAAGCACTCCGGCGATGATCGTGAGGGCGGGCTTGATCAAGCCGCCGCCCATGCCGTTGATCACCGACCCGAGCGACGAGCCGGCCAGGCCGACGGCCCAAAGCCGGATATAGGACACGATGTCGGCGAACACGCCCACCGTGCCGAGGAAAAGGGGGATAAAATTCTGAAGCCCCCCGAGAAGCGATTTGAGCAGGTTCCCTTGATACGCGCCGAAGAGAAGGTTGGCGGCGAATCCGCCGACGACCAGTCCGACGGCGTACGCCGGGAGGGGAAAGCGCTTCGCGTCGACGACGAGATTGAGGACGAAAAACAGCATTCCGATGATCATCGCCAGCGAGCCCAGGTGGGCGAGGAACTGAAGATTCGGAAACAAGCGGCGGATATTCTTGATCCGGGCCAGGGACAGCTGGACGACGCCCACCAGGAAGCAAAAGACCTGGATGTTCGCCTTGGCGTCCGGGTTGGCGATGCAGATCGGCTTGACGGCGATCGCCCGGAGAGCCGGCGGAAGCGAGGCGAAGGGAATCGAAAACCAGTTCCCGGTCGCCGCGCCCCAGAGAATGAGAGCCCCGGAAAGAAAGAGGAGAAGGCGGACGCCGTCGGGGACGGTCCGGGACTTGCGCCGGGCCTTGAGCGCGGCGGCGAGGCCGGCGCCCATCATCAGGAGTCCGTAGCCCGCGTCGCCGAAAATCATGGCGAAGAACAGGGCGAAGAATATCAGGAACCAAAACGAGATCTCGAACTCGTGATAGCCGGGAACGGTCCCCAGGAATTCGAACACCGGCTCGATCATCCGGACGAACCGGCCGTTCTCGACCTTGGTCGGGACCTGATCCCCGGGTTCCGGGTCGGCGGCGGCGAACGCCCAGCCGTGGTCTTTCGCCCGGACGGACAAGGCGCCCAGGTCGGCCGCCGGGACGTATCCCTTGACGTGGCAAACAGGCCCTTCGCCGATGAAGGATTCCCGTACCGTCTCGAAGCTCAGGTCCTGCTCGAGGATTTCGAGCGCCCGTTGCAGCGAATCTCTCTCCCGGCCCGCGGCGACCCGCTTTTTCCCGATCTCCGCGATCTCCGCCTCGCCGGCCGCGATTTTTTCCCGCATGGCCGCGGCCGAAAGAAGCGGCGGAACGAATTCAACAAACGCCGGCGGCAGCGGCGGAACGG
>JAAZPG010000382.1 GCA_012797375.1 Acidobacteriota bacterium | reverse complement strand
GCTGCTGTATCCTGGGTGCCGACGGGGCTGGCCTCTGATGGGTCCTTTGCATCTGGGGGGCGCTCTGCCTCGTAGCCCTGTTTATCTCTATCAGGGGCTCGGCAGGCGGCTGGGGCGCAGGCTGTGCCTTCGGCTGCTTGGCCGGGGACTCCGGCGGAAAAAAACAGGATTTCGAGGAAGGCCTGCTCTTTACGAACGCGCCGCAGGCGATCTTCTGCGCCTGTCTTCTCGCCTTCCTCGCGACCATGACCTTGGTCACCCTCTGCCAGCATTTCGGCTTGTTGTGGGTGGCCATGGAAGCCACGACGCTCGCCAGCGCGCCCCTGATCTATTATCACCGCCACCGCCGCTCGCTCGAGGCGACCTGGAAATACCTGCTCATCTGCTCGGTCGGCATCGCCCTGGCCCTGCTCGGCAACTTTTTCCTGGTCGTCGCCGCCTCAAATCCCGGGACGGCCGGCAAATCCATCGTCTTGTCCGTTCTCATCGAAAACGGCCAGGCTTTGGACGTTCCCTGGCTCAAGGCGGCCTTTCTGTTTTTCCTGGTCGGGTATGGAACAAAGCTGGGGTTGGCGCCGCTTCACACCTGGCTGCCCGACGCTCACAGCGAATCCCCCTCGGTCGTTTCCGCGCTGCTTTCGGGGGCGCTCCTGAACTGCGCTTTTCTCGGGATCCTGAGAAGCTTCCAGGTCTGCGCGGCCGCGGGCGAGGCGGACTTCTGCCGGGGATTGTTCGTGTTGTTCGGCCTGGTTTCGATCGGCTGGGCCGCGGTCTTCATGCTGGGCCAGGCCGATTTCAAGAGATTGCTGGCGTATTCGAGCGTCGAGCATGTCGGCATCATGGCCCTGGGCGTCGGCATCGGCGCCGACGCCGTCTTCGGATCCATGTTTCATGCCGTGAATCACTCGCTCACCAAGGCGATGCTGTTCCTGGCCGCCGGCAATATCCTCGCCGTCTACAAGACCAAGTCGGTCGGAAAGGTCAGCGGCGTCCTGACCGTCATGCCCGCCACCGGCATGTTATGGACGGCGGGCTTCCTGGCCGTCACCGGCATCCCCCCGTTCGGCATCTTCCTGAGCAAGCTCACGATCGCCAAGGCCATGATCGACCAGGGAAAAACCGGCCTCGCCGCCGCCTTCCTGGCCTTGCTGGCCTTGATCTTCGCGGCCATGTCGTCCGTCGTTTTAAACATGGTCCACGGACGGAAAAGCGCCGAGTCCGGGGCCGGCGCCAAGCCGGTGTCGCTGCTCGAGCTCCTGCCTCCCGCGGCCCTCGGCGCCGCGACCCTGCTGCTCGGCTTGTATATCCCGCCCGCGGTTAGCCGCCTTCTTCACGGCGTCGCCGCGGCGTTCGGAGGACGCTGATGAACACCGGGCCCTCCGTCGCGATCTATAACGGCCAGTCCGTCGGAACGGGGGACATCCCGGTTGCCGGGGTGGAGGAATTCCGGACGTTCGTCATCGAGGCCGCGGCGGCGGGCCTGGGCTTGGCCTCCCTGTTCGCCGTTCCCTCGCGTCCCGGCCGGTTCCGTCTCTATGCGGTCTTGGCGGCCGACGAGACGGGCCGGCTTTATGTTTCCTCGACCGAGGTCCCGGACGAATATCCCTCGATCACTCCGGATTGTCCCCAGGCTCATTTGTTCGAAAGGGAAGTCGCGGAACAATGGGCGATCGTTCCGCGCGGCCATCCGTGGTTGAAGCCGGTCCGCTTCCATCGTTCCTCCGTCCCCGGCCGGGACGCCTTCGGACGGAGCGAAGGGCGGCCGATCCTTCCGTCCGTCATGGACTTTTTCCAAGTCGAAGGCGAGCAAATCCATGAGGTTGCCGTGGGCCCCGTTCATGCCGGCATCATCGAGCCGGGCCATTTTCGTTTCCAGTGCCACGGCGAAGAGGTGCTGCATCTTGAAATCTCCCTCGGTTATCAGCATCGGGGCATCGAGCGGGCCCTGATCGGAGGGCCGGGTGTCCGGACGCTCCATTTTATAGAGAATGTCGCCGGCGACACGGCCGTCGGCCATGCGACGGCTTACGGTCAGATGTTGGAGTCCCTGTCCGGCGTCCCGGCGGCCCCCCGGGCCCAATCGCTTCGGGGAATCGCCCTCGAGCTGGAGCGGCTCGCCAATCACACCGGCGACCTGGGCGCGCTCGCCGGGGACGTCGGTTATTTACCGACCTCGTCCTTCTGCGGCCGGATCCGGGGCGATTTTCTCAACATGACCGCCTCCCTCTGCGGCAATCGCTTCGGCCGGGGGGTGGTCGCCCCGGGCGGCGTCCATGACGACTTGACGGAGGAAGACCGGGGGGCGCTCTCGGAAAAGCTCGCCCGGGCCGGGAAGGACGTGAGCGTCGCCGTCAAGCTGCTTTGGAGCACGCCCTCGGTCCTGGCCCGCTTCGAGGAGACGGGCGTTCTCACCGCCGATCAATGCCGGACCCTCGGCCTGGCGGGCGTGCCGGCCCGGGCCTGCGGCCTGGAGACCGACATCCGGTTCAATTTCCCTTCCGGCATCTATCGTTTTTCGCAGATGCCCGTTTCCACTTGGCCCAGCGGAGACGTTTTCGCCCGGGCTTATGTGCGCTGGCTCGAAATCCAACGGTCGATCGCCTTTATCCTCGAACAGCTCCGGACATGCCCGCCGGGGCCGGTCCGGGTCGAAGTGAAGGCGCCAGCGGCCGACCGCTTCTGCGTCAGCCTCGTCGAGGGCTGGCGGGGCCGGATCTGCCATGTCGGGATCACGGATTCCGGCGGGCGCTTCAGCCGCTACAAAATCGTCGACCCGTCGTTTCTCAATTGGACCGGATTGGCCCTGGCCATGAGAAACCAGCCCGTCTCCGATTTTCCGCTCTGTAACAAGAGCTTCAATTTATCCTATTGCGGCCATGACCTGTAACCTCAATCGAAGGAAGATCAAGCAGTGAAAGCCCTTCTCGCCAGGCTTCAGCAAAAACACCGGACGATCTCTTTCCCGAAAGGGGAGCCCCGGCTGCCGGACCGGTACCGCGGCCTTCCGATTTTGAACGAGGCCGGCTGCGAGACCGGCTGCCGGGCGTGCCTCGAGGAGTGTCCGACGGGCGCCCTGGCGAAAACGGACGGCCGGCTGAGCCTCGACCTCGGGCGATGCCTGTTCTGTTCCCGCTGCGAGCGGGCCTGCCCGGCGGGGGCCGTCCGGTTCGGCCGGGATTACCGGCAGGCCGCGCGGTCGAGGAACGACCTGGTCGTCGGCGGACCGGAGATCAGGCGGGCCGCGGCCCTGGAAAAGAAACTCAAGAACCTCCTGGGCCGTTCCTTGAAGCTGCGGCAGGTTTCGGCCGGCGGGTGCAACGCCTGCGAGGCCGACACCAACGTGCTGACCACCATCGTTTATGACATCGGCCGGTTCGGGATTCAATTCGAGGCGTCGCCGCGCCATGCCGACGGCCTGCTCGTCACCGGGCCGGTGACGGAAAACATGCGGTCGGCCTTGGAAAAGACATACGCGGCCGTGCCGGATCCGAAAATCGTCATCGCCTGCGGCGCCTGCGCCGTTTCGGGCGGGGTGTTCGCGGATCTTCCGGACGTTCAGAACGGGGTCGAGAAAACGATTCCGGTGGACTTGTTCATTCCCGGCTGCCCGCCCCATCCGCTGACGATCCTCGACGGCTTGCTCAGGCTGGCGGGACGGATCAATGGTTGACAGCCCCCGGGCGCTCTACTACCCTTGCGGCAGGGGATTTTCGGATCAGCCGGATTCCTAACCGCGGCGGAGCGGAAAAGGCTTCGGCTGAAGCCGGAATCAAATCCCGGGGAGGATTCATGGCCTGGAAAAATCGTCGCCCTCGGGGAGGGGCCGCGGCCGTCGCCGCGGTCGCCGTCCTTCTCGTTTTTTCCTCCGCCGCCCCGCCCGAAGACACCGTCCTTTTCCGGATTGAGCGGGCCGATTTGGACCGCCTGTCGGCCGATGCGGCCGCCGGTCTTTTTGTCGTCCAGGAGCTTCAAACCTGTCTCCTGGCCTCAGGCCCCGCCGCTCTCCCCGGGGAACTGGCCGAAGCCGGCGTTCCGGCGGTCGTCCTCGACGGGAAGGCGGAAGGGAAAATCTATTTTCTTGTCCGAACGCCCCGGCCCGAGGAGGGGGACATTCTCGTCGGGCTCGGGACGGCGGTTCCTCTCGAAGAGCGCGTCTGGCTCTTTTCCCCGGCCTCCGGGGATCCCCGCGAGATTATCCCTCCGGCTTTCCGGCTGAAACGGCTCGATCTCGACCGGTCCGTCGTCTGGTCGCGGGGGGCGCCCGCCGGGGAAACCGCGGCCGGAGCGGTCGAGGCGATCGTTCCGGATCCCCGGATCTTCGAATGGGTCGCCCGCGTTTCGAATTCCAGGTTGACCGAGACCATTCAGAGCCTTCAGAATTTCCAGACGCGCTATGCCTCGACCGCCGCCTGCGAGAACGCCGGGACGTTTCTTTATAACCGCTTCGTCCAGCTCGGCTTGGCCTGCGAGTACGAGACGTTCACCTTTTCCTGGGCTCAGCGCCAAAGCCGGAACATCATCGCCACCCTGCCCGGAAAGGCCGTCCCGAACAGGGTCGTCATCGTCTGCGCCCACTATGATTCCATCAGCGACGAGCCGGAAACCCTCGCCCCCGGGGCCGACGACAACGCCAGCGGAACGGCGGCCGTCCTGGAAATCGCCCGGGTGCTGGCCGCCGCGCCGCTCGACTACACCGTCAAGTTCATCTGCTTTTCGGCCGAGGAATGGGGGCTCTACGGCAGCTCCTTTTATGCCCAAAGGGCCAAGTCCCGCGGGGAGCGGATCGTCGGCGTCATCAACATGGACATGATCTCGTACACGGACTCGGACGATCCCCTCCTCGAGGTGTACGTCAATCCGGCCAGCCGCTGGCTGGCCGATCAATACCTCGAGGCGGCCGAGACTTACGCTCCGCTGGCGGCGTCCAAGATCACCGACTCATCGGCGACGTGGAGCGACCACTCGCCTTTTTGGGACCAGGGATTCGCCGCCCTGTGCGCCATCGAGGAGTCGGCCGGCCGGAATCCCTACTATCACGAGACGACCGACACCCTGGACAAGCTGAACATGAATTATTGCACGTCCGTGACCCGGGCTTCGCTGGCCTCGGCCGCCGACCTGGCCCGGCCGCATGTGGTCCGGCCCGCTCCGCCGACGGGGCTTCAAGCCCGGAGCGAGATCATCAGCTCGCTGTTCGCCGCGGTCAAAAGCGTTTCGCTCGCCTGGGACGCCGGCCCGGCGTCCGTCGCCGGCTACAACGTCTACCGGACGACGACGTCCGGCGGGGGGCACGTGAAGATCAATTCCCGATTGTTGAGCGAGCCCCGTTTCTCCGAAACGATGCTGGACCCGGCGACGACCTACTTCTACGAGGTCACGGCCGTCGACGGCCAGGGGCTGGAGAGCGATGGCTCCGACGAGGTTCGCGATGATCAAAACAATGACGCGCTTCCGAATTAAAGCCGGCTTGCGGGCGGCGCCCGTTTTTTGGTGGCTGATTCTCGGGATGGGGCCGGCCGGCCTTCGGGCTTCGACGGCCGCCGGACGGCCGCGCGCGGCCGTATCGCTGGAGGCGGGGATGTTCCGGGCGGGCCAGGCGGCTTTCCGGACGCTGTATGGAAACGGGATCTCCGCCTTATCGGCTCATGTCCGGGTCCGCCTCATCGACGGCCTCTGGGCCGCGGCCGGGTGGCGGACGGTCAAAGCCGGGGGCGCGACGGCGATCGCCGGACCGGCCTTCAACGAGGAAGAATACGCCTTGGAGTTCGAGATGACCTCGATCCGGCTCGGCTTGCGCTATGCCTTCGATCTCGGACGGATCGCCGTTTTCGCCGGAGCGGGGGGCAGCGCCGATCGCTATGAGGAGCGGTGGGTCGACGTCCCCGGCCTCGGCGGGAGCGGAAAAAAGGCGGGTTGGTACGCCGAGGCGGGGGGAGAATACGCCGTCTTTCGCTTTCTCTCGCTTTCCCTCCGCGGAGAATACACGTCCGTTCCGACGGCCAGGGGCTCGTCCCTGGAGCCGGACGTCAACTTGGGGGGCTTGGAGGCCGCCGCCGGACTGGTTTTCCGGTTTTGAGAGGAGATCTTCAGCCGCCGGTTGACGCGGCCGGGGAAAACCGATAAATGGGGGAAGATTTCAAAAAGCCTTTGTCTTTAATACGGGCGTAAAGAGGACAAAGATGAAAATAAGAAAATGGGCGGTTCTCTATTCGCTGATTGTCGGCGTATCCATGATCGGAATGTGGACGATGTTTTTTGCATCCGGCGGGATCCCGGAGCTCAAGACCAAGCCCCTTGAAATCAACCTTCATCTCGCCGCCGAGTTATCGACGGCCGTTCTGCTCCTCATCGGGGGCTGGGGGCTGATCAAGAGGCGGCCCTGGGGAACTCAAGCGCATTCCCTCTCCATGGGGATGCTGCTCTATACGTTGATCGCGAGTCCAGGCTATTATCTTCAAAAGGGAGAGCTTCCCGTCGTTTTCATAGGCCTGTCCTTCTTTAAGAAAGAAGATTTTTAAGCGAGCCTCGCCGCCGGGATTAAGCCCGACCCCGGCCGGGATCGTTTCCTTATTAGGCCGAACACCGCCGACGGGGAAACTCGCTCGAGAGGTTTTCCGGGGCGGCTCGCCGGGCGGCTCGTTTTCATCGTCGCCCGCGTTCTCCGCGTCCTTGACATCGATTCCGGCCCGATTTATTCTTTGCGGCGAAAGGAAGAATGGCTTTGAGAAAACCGCGGCCGGGCTGACGAGGCTCCGCCGCTTTCAGGCCGGGCCTCTCCGGGATTGTTTCCTCGGGGAAAAGCCGGCATACCCCTTCGGGGGCGATGAAAGACAAGGCCGAAGGAGGATCGGCGG
>JAAZPG010000381.1 GCA_012797375.1 Acidobacteriota bacterium | reverse complement strand
CGGCCGCCCGGATCGCCCGATGCGTCCAGGCGGTGGCCGCTTCCGCGGCCGCGGTTAAATCTCCCGTCCGGACGAGACAGCAAAGCAGGGCCGCAGAAAAGAGACACCCCGTTCCGTGAAGGCCGTCCGCGATTCGTTTTTGCGGGAATCGATGCTCCCGGCGGCCGTCGAACAGGAGGTTGACGGGATGGTCCGGAAGGTGTCCGCCCTTGACCAGACAAGGGACGCCGGTCCGGTCGAAAATCACGGCCGCCGCCCGCCCCATTTCGGAGATCGTCCGGACAGGCCGCTCCGCCAGCCGGGCGGCCTCGGCGAGATTCGGAGTCAGAACCGAGGCGTTTCCGCGAAGGACGCGGAGAACGGTTTTCACGGAGGCGGCGCCGTCCAAGCGCTGTCCGGAGCTCGAACGGAACACAGGATCGACGACCCGGGGGACGTCCGGGCGCCGGGCCAGCAGCCGGCCGATCTCCTCGAGGTTTTCGGCCGATCCGGCCATCCCGACCTTCAAGCCGGCCGGGACTTTGTCCCGTTCCAGAGCCCGGATCTGGTCCCGGAGAAAGCCGGCCGGGAGGGGAATGAGGCGATAAACTTTCCGGGTGTTTTGAGCCGTCACGGCCGTGAGGACGGCCGCGGCCTCGAAACCGAACGACCGGAAGACGGCCGTGTCGATTAAAACGCCCGCGCCCCCGGAGGGATCGAATCCAGCGATTGCGACAAGGGGCATGATGTTCCTTCCATACCTCCGGAGGGGCGTTTTGTCAACGGCGCCGGCCGGGAAGGGCGTTCCGCCGGCGGGCTTGAAATATTCGCGCTGATAGGATATGAATACCTTCCGATGTCAAAAGTCGTGATTCAATTCCTTGACGGGACGTCCAAGCGCGGGGATATTCCCTTTTTCAATCCGGCCAAGCAGACCGTTCCCTTCGAAACGGCTTCGGAGGACGGCAAGTCCATCGTCCAGACGACGATCCATATCGAGGAGATCAAGAAAATCCTGTTCCTGAAAAAGGACGCCGCCGAGGAATCGGCGATTCGCAAGGAAACGATCTCCCAAACCCAGTTCGCCGGAACGGTGGCCTACAAGCTCATCGTCGAAATGAACGACGGCGAAGTCTTGACAGGAACGACCCTGAAATACAGTCCCCAAGAAAAGAGCTTCTTCCTGATGCCGCTCAACCCGGCCGATCCCAGCGAGCGGATTTACATCAACTCACGGTGCGTGACCAAGGTCGACCAGAAGCGCCTTCTGGGCCGGATGCTGCTCGACGCCAAGCTCATCAGCGGAAACCAGCTTCAGAACGCCCTCAACATCCAGGCTGAAAACCGGAAAAAAATGATCGGCCAGATCCTTGTCGAGCAGGAATTGATCAGCCGGAAACAGCTGGACGAATCCCTTGATGTCCAAAAGGAAGACCGAGTGCTGCTGGGCGAAATCCTCGTCCGGGCCCAGTACATCACCCGGGAACAGCTTGACCGGGCCCTTCTCATCCAGAAGGAGAACCGGAAGAAGCGGCTCGGCCAGATTCTCGTCGAGCTCAAGTATCTCACCCCGGACGACATCTGCCTGGCCTTGGCCTCGCAGCTGGGCTGCGCCTGGATCGACCTTTCAAGCCTGACGATCCCGGAGGACGTTCTCGGCCTTCTGCCTTGCGACGTCGTCCAGAAATACGAAGTGGTCCCCGTGGAGAGAAAATTCGGGGAGCTGCTGATCGTGGCCTCGGCCCAACCCCGGAACGAGGAGATGCGCCGGGCCGTGGCCGAAAGGACGACGATGCGGACCGAATTCGTCATCGCCTACGACGGCCATATCGCCGCCGCCCTGGAAAAATACTACGGCTTCTCCTGAGGCGTTTTTCCTCCTTTTTCCCTGATTCCTTATCCGCGCCCTTGAAATCCGAAAAGAACGAGGGGATCCGCTCTTCTTGACACCCGTCCCCGGCCCGGCTATATTGCGGACACGCCGGAGGGAAGAGGAGAGGGAGAGAGTCGTTTTCTCAAGGAGTGTTTCATGATCGAGGAAATCACCGCCGAGGCATTGAATCCCGAAGCCTTCATCGCCGAAAACGTCGAGCGCATTCGGGCGGTCGTGGGCCCGGACCGGGCGATCAACGCCTTGTCGGGGGGAGTCGACTCCTCCGTGGTGACGATGCTCGGCCACCGGGCGCTTGGCGGCCGTCTCCGGAGCGTCTTCATTGAAAACGGTCTGATGCGCGAGAGGGAAGGGGCGTCGGTTGTTGAATCATTCCGGGCCCTCGGCGTCCCGGTGGAGATCGTCGACGCCCGGGAGGAATTTTTCGCCGCCCTGAAGGGTCTGACCGATCCCGAGGAAAAGCGCGAGGCGATCACCCAGACCTTCTACCGGCGGGTTTTCGGCCGGATCGTCAAGGAAAGCGGAGCCAAGGTTTTGCTCCAGGGAACCATCCTGACCGATGTCGACGAGACGGTCGCCGGGATCAAGCGCCAACATAACGTCTTCGCCCAGCTGGGCATCGATCCGGAGGCGACGTTCGGATACCGCATCCTGGAGCCGCTCCTGCCGTTGCGCAAGGACGGCGTTCGGATCGTCGGCCGGGCCCTGGGGCTCCCCGACGTCCTCTTCAACCGGAAGCCGTTTCCCGGGCCGGCCTTGGCCGCCCTGGTCATCGGCGAGGCGACGCCCGAGCGCATCGCCGTCGTCCGGCGGGCGACGACGATCCTTGAACGCCGCTTGGAGGCCGGCCCCGCTTTTCAATACATGGCCGTTCTTCACGCCGACCGGGTTCCGGGAATCCGGGAGGGACGCCGCGATTTCGGCCTTCAGATCGAGGTCCGCTGCTGGGACAGCGTCGACGCCCGGACGGCCTCGCCGACCCGCCTTTCCTGGGAGACGCTCGAGGCGATTTCCGGCGACATCATCCGGGAGATCCCCGGCGTCGTCAGCGTCACCTACCACATCGCTCCCAAGCCGCCCTCGACGATCGAGGCGGTCTGAGGCCGGCGGGAAAGGGGGCTTCCCGTCCCATGCCGGAACGGCTGCACGCCTTCATCCTCGGAGACGTTCAAGGCGTTTCCTTCCGCTGGTTTGTGGGGAAGGAAGCGATGCGGCTCGGCCTGCGGGGCTGGGTCCGAAACCGGCGGGACGGCCGGGTGGAAGTCCTGGCCGAGGGGGAGCGGCCCTCCTTGACAGTCCTTCTCGAGGGGCTTCGGAGGGGCCCCCGCTTCGCCCGGGTGGAGGGCGTCGACGTCGATTGGACCGAGGCCTCGGGGGAGTTCTCCGATTTTCGGATCGTTCCAACCGCTTGAGCCCGGCTCAGCTTTTAGCTTTCCGGTCTTCCAGGCACTTCCGCCGGCATTCCGCCGAGCAGAAAAAATGCTCCTCGCCGTCGATGATCTCGCGCAGGGCGTTTTCCCGGGGAAGATACATTTGACAGACCTCGTCCTTGACCATGCGGCCCGATAAGGTCGGAGGGGAGGCGGAAGACGGCGGAGACGAGGACCGGCTGATCCTGCGCCAGAACGAGACAAGACGGAGGATGAGATAAAGGAGCAGAACGAAAATGATGAATCGCAGCATGTCCGTCTTCTCTTAGGAAGCTTCCGAACGCTTGTTCCGCGCTTCCGCGCTCCGGGCTTTCATGTGCCGGGCGAACACGGCCGCTTCGGCCAGATCGTGGGCGTCGGGATGGGAGGCGGCCGAGGGGGCCATTTGCGTCCATTCCTGGTGCTCGGGAGATTCCGCGAGCGCCTCCAAGGCCTGAAGCGACAGCTTTCCCCGGCAATGAAACGTCCCTAAAAGGCGGCCCTGGCTCACCAAGACGGCCGCGTACTCCAGGGCTTCCTGGGCCAGCCGGTGATGGGGGAAGGCCCCATGGGTGCTGAATAAAGCGATATTCGACCCGGCGGGAATGGACTTCAAGAACCGTTCCGCCGGCAAGGGAACGCTGTGGGCTTGCACGGGAAAGCCGGCGAAAATCAAGCCATAATCGGCCAGCGGGCCGGCATCCTCGATCGCCGCCAGCTTCCGGTTTCCGCCGAGGGCCCGGTGGATCGCCTCGGCGACCATCTTCGTGTTTCCAGTCCGGCTGAAATACGCGATCAGCGTCTTGTTCATGGCCCCTATTTTTTCATAGACGGGGCGAAATATCCAGAGAAAACGGGATCCCGGCGTCTCCGGCCGGTTCAGGGCGCTCCGGCCGGAAGCTCGAGGATGACTTCGGTTCCCCGCCGCGCTTCGCTCCGGATCCGGATCGAACCCCCGTGGTCCTCGATGATCTTCTTGGTGATGGGAAGACCCAGGCCCGTGCCGGCGGATTTGGTCGAAAAATACGGCTCG
>JAAZPG010000380.1 GCA_012797375.1 Acidobacteriota bacterium | reverse complement strand
GCAACCCGTGACGACGAGACGGACGCCCGGCCGGGACGCCTTAATCTTCAAAGCCCGCCGGATTCCTTTCTCGGCTTCCTCACGGGCCGGGCGGATGAAGCCGCAGGTGTTTAGGATGATAACGTCGGCCCGGGCCGTGTCCGGAACAAGAACATAGCCGGCGCTTCGAAGATGCCCGGCCATGACCTCGCTGTCGACCAGGTTTTTCGCGCAGCCGAAGGTGACGATCGCCGCCCGGGGGGATTTGCTCAGGGGTAGATCCTGTAGAGAAGCCGGGGGAAGGGAATGGTCTCGCGGATATGCTTAATCCCGCAAAGCCAGGCCACGACCCGCTCCACGCCGAGGCCGAAACCGGAATGGGGGAACGTCCCGTATTTTCTCAAGTCGATGTACCACTGGTAGGGTTCGGGAGGCAGGCCGTGCTCGCGGATGCGCTCGGCGAGAAGGTCCGGGTCATGGATGCGCTGGCCGCCCCCGATAATCTCGCCGTATCCCTCCGGGGCGAAGAAATCCACGCCCAAGGCCAGGTCGGGACGCTGTTCATCGGGTTGCATGTAGAAGGCCTTGATCCGGGCAGGAAAATGAGTGATGCAGACCGGGGCGGCATAGAGATCCGAGAGGATGGTCTCTTCGGGCGCGCCGAAGTCGTCGCCGTACTTGATTTCCGATCCCTTCTCCTGGAGACGGGGAAACACCTCATCGTACGTCAGGCGGGGGAACGGGGCGGCGATCGCCTCGAGCGGGGCGGCATCCCGCTCCAACTCGGCCAGGTCGGCCCGCCGCCGCTTCAGGACCCGCTCGAGGATGAACAGGACCAGATCCTGGCCGAGGGCGATCGTGTCCTCCAGGGTGGCGAAGGCCACTTCGGGCTCGACCATCCAGAACTCGATCAGGTGGCGGCGGGTCTTGGATTTTTCCGCCCGGAAGGCCGGCCCGAAGCAGTAGACCTTGCCGAAAGCGGCGGCCGTGGCTTCGTTATAGAGCTGGCCGCTCTGACTGAGGTAGGCCGATTGGTCGAAATATTTCGTCTCGAACAGGGTCGTCGTCCCCTCGCAGGCGCTGGGCGTCAGGATCGGCGTATCCATCAGGCGGAAGCCCCGGTCGTCGAAGAAGCCGCGGATCGCCCGGATGACTTCGGCTCGGACCTGGAGCACGGCGTGCTGCTTGCGCGAGCGGAGCCAGAGATGGCGGTGCTCCATCAAGAACGGCGTGGAGTGCTCCTTGGGGGTGATCGGATAATCCTTGGCGATTTGAATAATTTCGATTCCGGAAACCCCGATCTCGACGCCGCCGGGAGCCCGCTTGTCCTCGCGGACGCGCCCGCGGACGATCACCGACGATTCCTGCGTTAGGGCGTCGAACTTTTCAAACAACGGATCGTTCTCCTCCCGGCTGAAGATCGTGGCCTGGACGATCCCCGTTCCATCGCGGACGAGGAGAAACCGGATCCGGCCGCTCGACCGGGTGTTGTACACCCAGCCGCGGATTTCAACGTCCTGGTCGCGGGCGGAGGCGAGGTCTTCGATGTAAACCCATTTCATGGCGGAAAATTCCTTGGAAAATTCGTTTCATTATAGGAGATCGACCCCTCAAAATCAAACGCGGCTCACTCCAAGAAGCGGACGACCGCGGCCAGGGGACGCTTGGCCGGGCTCGGCGTCTCGACCGCAGGCCGCCCCACCGGGATCACAGCCACGAATTCGCCGCGCGGCTCGCCGAGAAGGCGGCGGACGTCGTCCTTGATCAGGTACAGGATCCCGAGCCAGACCGCGGCCCGGCCCCGCGAAAATGGACGGAAACCTCCTTGGTTGAATTTCCCTGTCAATGCGATCGGCGGAATCGGCCTACAGGATACTAAAAACGGCGGGCAAACTGAAGCCCGAGCGAGGGGAGGGCGGCTTGAAACTCCAGTCGATTTCGCCTATCGTAAGGGAGATGGCTGAGATCCGTCCCTTCGCCCCGGTCAAGCTTGTCTGCGGGATCATCACCGGCCGGGAGGAGCGCGCGGCCGAGGCCGAACGTCGCCTGGGCGAACGATTCGGGCCGGTCGAGGCCCGCGGGCCTCGCTATCCCTTCGCCGGTACGGCGTATTATCAAGAGGAGATGGGACCGGGCCTGAGCCGGGGTTTTATCTCGTTCCGGGACTTGATCGCTCCGGAACGGCTGCCGGATATCAAAATCGAAACCAATGCCTTGGAAGAAGATCTGAGAAAGCACTTCGCGACGCCGGGGAGAGCGGTCAACCTCGATCCCGGCATCCTGACGGCCGCGGCGCTCTTCATGGCCACGACGAAGGAATTTTCCCATCGGCCCCCTCTCCGGAACGGGATTTACGCCCACCTCGAGCTCTTGTTCGTCAGGAACGGGGTCAAGCGCCTCGAATGGACGTATCCCGACCTGCGGACCGAGGATCACATCCCCTTTTTCTTGGATGTCCGGAAAACGTACCTGGAGACCCTCAAACCGCCCCGATGAGGACGGCCATGCGGCGGATGAAGGACGGCGTCGTTCCGCAGCATCCCCCGATGATCCGGGCCCCGTTTTCGATGAGCCGGGGGATCTCGGCCAGATACTCGTCCTCGGTTTGAGAATAGACAACCCGCCCGTCGACGATTTCCGGCTTGCCGGCGTTGGCCTGGGCGATGAGCGGCGTGTCCGTCAGGGGTTTCCAGGCGGCCATGAGGTCGGCCATTTCGCCGCTCGGCAGGGTGCAGTTCGCTCCGAAAGCCGGCAAATCCTCGGCCTCGAACGCCCGGGCGCATTTCTCCAGCCCGTCACCCATCAGGGTGAAAAATCCGCGTTTGGTCCGGTTGAAGGTCATCGTCGCCAGGACCGGAAGCCCGGGAGCGCCCCGCCGGGCTCCGCGGACCGCGCACAGGGCCTCGCGCAGGTCGTACATGGTCTCGATCAGAAGGAAGTCCGCCCCGCCCTCGGCCAGCCCTTCCGCTTGGACGGCGAATCCGTCCTCGAATTCCATTTCGGTGCCCGGTCCCTGGGGCTTGAGGAATTTTCCTGTCGGACCGATGTCGCCGGCCACGAATTTCCCCGCGGGGCGGACGGAGACCGCGATCCGGACAGCGGCCGCGGCCAGCTCCCGCGCCCGGCCGGATAATCCGGCGGCGGCGAGCTTCAACGGGTTGGCCCCCAGGGAGTTGGACGTGACGGCATCGGCCCCGGCTTCGAAGTACGCCCGGTGAACGGAGCGGACGGCCTCGGGATGCTCGAGGTTGGCGAGCTCGGGACAAAGGCCGGGCGCGGGAAGAACCTTCATCAGCTCCGTTCCCAAGGCCCCGTCCAGGAGAATGGGCCGGCCGGTGATGTTGAAAAGGGGAGAGGCGCTCATCAGAGATCCTCGCGGTTTTAAAATTCCTCCGGGTCCCAAGGAGAGATCTTCCGGAGCTTGTCTACGACCTCGGGGAGAACCCGGAGGATCTCGGTGACGTCGTCGTCGGTGTTGAACCGGCCGAGGGACATCCGGACGGTCGACCGGGCGAATTCGGGCCGGAGGCCGATCGCCCGGAGAACGGGGGAAACGTCCTCGGATTCCTCGCT
The DNA here is from genome assembly GCA_012797375.1 of Acidobacteriota bacterium. Lineage (GTDB taxonomy): Bacteria > Acidobacteriota > Aminicenantia > Aminicenantales > UBA4085 > JAAZPG01. The sequence continues at coordinate 7,103 of JAAZPG010000380.1, read as the reverse complement.
GCAGGCGGAGCCCGTGGAGACGTAAATCCCCTGGGCCGCCAGGGAAAGAAGGATGGCCTCGGATTCCAAGCCGAGAAAAGCATAGCTCAGGGTGGTCGGGATCCGATTGACCGGATGGCCGTTGAAATGGATTTTCGGCACGCCGGCTTCCAGGCCGTCTTTCAGCCGGCCGGCCAGCCGGCGCAGGCGGGCCGAGTCGGCTTCGAAATGAAGCGGGAGAATCCGGGCGGCCTCCCCGAAGCCGATGATCCCGATCGTGTTCTCCGTACCGGCCCGCAGGCCGCGCTCCTGGTGTCCGCCGTGGATGAACGGGCGCAGGGGCGTTCCTTTTCGGACATAGAGCGCCCCCGCTCCCTTCGGCCCGTAGATCTTATGGGCCGAGACGGTCAGAAGATCGACGCCGAGGTCGTCCGCCCGGAAGGGAATCTTACCGAAGGACTGGACGGCATCCGTGTGGACGAGGGCGCCTTGCTCGCGGGCGATCCGGACGACATCCTCGATCGGCTGGATCGTCCCGATCTCGTTGTTGGCGTGCATGACCGAGACCAGGGCGGTCTGGGGAGTGACGGCCGAGCGGAGGGCGTCCAGGTCGATCGTTCCCGTCGCGTCGACCGGGACATAGGTCACCTTGTATCCCTTGCCTTCCAAGTACGCCGCGGTTTGGGATACGGCCGGATGCTCGATGGTCGTGGTGACGAATTCCCGCTTGTCGGGCAGGGCGTCGATGACGCCCAAGATCGCCTGGTTGTCGGATTCGGTCCCCGAGCCGGTGAAATAGATGGACGCCTTGGCGGCTCCGACGGCCGCGGCCACGTGGGCCCGGGCCTCGTTGATCAGGTTCTTGACCTCGCGTCCGATGGGATAGAGGGAGGACGGATTGCCGAAATGCCCGCCCATGAACCAGGCCATTTTTTCGATCACGGCCGGGTCGAGGGGCGTCGTCGCGTTGTTGTCCAGGTAGACCATGCTTCTCACTCGCTTGTCTGACGGTCGGGGAATATTTTAGCCGAATCGGCGTAAAAATACTATTCTTATCGATTATGCGGATTGAAGAAGGAGAAAAAAAACGGGCGGCGCCCTCCGGAAGGAGAGACGCCGCCCGTGATAAAACTGAAGCCTCAGGCCGGGATCAGGCCAAGGTTTCCTTGAGGAGGCGGATGACCTCGAGGCCGGCCCGTTTCTGGCCTTCCTCGGCCTGGGCCCCGATGTGGGGGCAGGCCGTGACGTTCGGATGGTCGATCAGCGTCCAGTCCTCCGGCGGTTCCTTGGCGAAAACGTCGAGAGCCGCGGCCCGGACCTTGCCGCTCTGCAGAGCGGTCAAGAGCGCGGTCTCATCGATGACGCCGCCTCGGGCGGCGTTGACGATCACGACCCCGTCCTTCATCTTGGCGAATTCGGCCGGGCCCAGTATCGGTTGCTTCGTTTTGGGAACGTGGAGGGAGAAGACATCGGCTTGGGCGAGCAGCTCGTCCAGCGGGACTTGGGCGACGGGGAGTTTCGTCTGAATGGGGATGACGTCATACGCCAGGACCCGCATTCCGAAGGCGATGGCCCGCTCGGCCAAGGCCAGGCCGATCCGGCCGGCCCCGATCAGGCCGAGGGTCTTTCCATAGAGCTCCGTGCCGTGAAGGGTCTTTTTCTCCCACTTGTGCTGCTTCATGGTCACGTTGGCCCGGCCGACCTGGCGGACCGCTCCCAGCATGAGGCCGAAGGCGTACTCGGCCACGGTGATGGTGGTGGCCGAAGGGGTGTTGGCGACCTTGATGTTTTTTTCCTTGGCCGCGGCCGAGTCGACGTTGTCCAAGCCGATGCCGGCCCGGACGACGATCTGCAGTCCGGAGGAGGCTTCGATCACCGGCCGGGTGATCTTGCTCGCGCTGCGGACGACGACGGCGTTGAATCCGGGAATCGTCTGGATGAGGCCGGCCTCGTCCAATCCGGTCTTGACGACGACGTCAAAACCGGGGACGGCCTTGAGCAGCTCCATGGATTCCTTGTCGAGAGCGTCGGCGATCAGGATTTTTTTCATGCCCAATTCTCCCTTAGAATCGGCTCCGCCGCCTTGATGGACGCGCCGGCGACGACGGGATAGCCCAAGTCGGTCAGGGTCATCTCGAGGGCGGTCAGGGCCGTGATGATGTCGAACCCGCCCATGTATCCGAGGTGGGCGATCCGGAAGAATTCACCCTTGTGCGGATCCTGGGCGCCGGCGATATACGCCATATACTTGTTCTGCATGGTTTTGACGAGCTTGACCCCGTCGATCCCGGCCGGCGTCTTGACCGCGGTCAGGATATTGCCCGGCCGCTCGGCCAAAAGCTCGAGGCCGAGGGCTTTGATCCCGGCCCGGGTGGCGTCGCCGAGGACGCGGTGATGGACGTACAGCTTCTCGAGGCCCATCTCCCGGATGATCTCCAGGGCTTTTTTCTGCTGGATGATGAGGGTGACGCCGGGCGTCCAAGGGGTCGTTTGCTTTTCGAGGTTTTTACGCGCTTTCTTCAGGTCGAAGTAAAACTTCTGGCATTTGGCCGTTTCGACGAGCTTCCAGGCCTTCGGGCTGCAGGCGAGGTAAGCCAGGCCGGGGGGAATCATGAAGGATTTCTGGGCCCCGGTTAGAAGAAGGTCGACGTTCCATTCGTCCATCGGGCAGGGCGTCGCGCCGAGGCCGGAAATGCCGTCGACGACGAGAACGGCCGGCGTCTTGGCCACGACTTCCCCGAATCCCTGGATGTCGAAGATCTGGCCGGCCGACGTCTCGGACAGGGTGGCGAAGACGGCCTTGACGGCCGGGTTGGCCTTGAGCTCGGCTTCAAGGGCTTCCTTCGGCAGAACCGTGCCCCACTTGAGAACGATGTCCTTATTGATCACCCCGTACGCCTTGCAGATGTTGCCCCAGCGCTCGCCGAATTTTCCGGCGTTGATCGTCAGGACTTGGTCGCCCGGCGAGCACAGGTTGGCGACGGCCGCTTCCATCGCCCCCGTCCCGGAGGACGTCAGGACGTAAACGTCTTCCTTGGTTCCGAAGACGTATTTCAAGCCTTCGGTCACCTCCATGAAAATCTTGGAAAATTCCGCCGTTCGGTGATGGATGATCGGCTCGGCGGCGGCCGAAAGCACGCTCGATGGAACGGGAGTCGGGCCCGGCGAGAGAAGATAGTACTTTTTGATCATTGGCTCCTCCTTGAGAAATAATGGTGATTATCCGTGAAAAACGGCTCTTTCCATAATCTTAGAAGGTACGCTAACACAAAGATTTCACGCCTGTCAATCGGCCGCCGCCGGGACTCGCCCGGGGGACTGTCCGGTCGGTCACAATTTCTGCAGAAAAGCGGTCAGCAGAGCGGTCCGCTCGATTAAGGAAGGAAGAAGGAGATGCTCGTGGGCCGCGTGGATGCCGTCCCCGTCCGGGCCGAGGCCGTCAAGAACGGCCCGGCCGGCTCCGGCGGCGATCGATCCGTCCGAACCACCGCTCGATTTCCCCGCGGACAGGCGGACGCCCATTTCGGAGGCGACCGCCCGGGCTTCCCGGAACAGGATTTCCGAGATCTTCGTTTTTTCCATCGGCGGCGTCGTCCCCTCGACGGTCACCCGGATTTTCGCCCGGCGGGAGCCTGATCCGAGAGCTTTGACGAACCGGAGGATCCGGGCTTTCTGGTCGTTCGTCCAGAAGCGGATATCGCAAACGGCGAAGGCCGCCTCGGCGACGACATTGGCCTTTTCCCCTCCGCCGATCAGGCCGACGTTGACCGAGATATCGGCCGAACGGAGCATCTGGATTTTTCGGAGGGCGGTCATCAGCTCATCGATCGCCGATACGCCCTTGGCCGGATTTCCGCCGTGGGCGGCCACGCCGCTGACGTCCAGCCGGACGACGCACCGTCCCTTCCGCTGCATTTTCAGCGCTCCTCCCGGCAGGGCCGGTTCCAGACAGAGAACTCGGTCGGACGCTTTCGCCTGGGTTCGGATCACCTCGTCGGCCTCGGGGCACCGGGCTTCCTCGGACGAATTGATGAAGAGGGCGATCCGGCGGCGAGGCTTCAGGTTGAGCTCATGAAGCGCCCGAAGGGCGAAATAAGACATGACGAGCCCGGCTTTCATGTCGAGGACGCCCGGTCCGAAGACTTTTCCGCCTTGGAGATAAAAAGGCATCCGGGCCAGGCGGCCGACCGGCCAAACCGTATCGATATGGGTTAAAAGGAGAAGGCGTCCTTCCAGGCGATCATCGGCTTTTGACGGGTATTCGAGCAGGTGGAAATCTCCCCGGTCGCGCAGCGGATAGCGGGTGTGCTTGACGCCGATCCGGGCGCACCGGGAGAGGACAAGGGAGCTGCAGGCGTCCACCGCCTTCTTGTCTCCGGTGGGGGATTCGGCCAGGACAAGCTCCTTGAGAAAGGCGGCCATCTCGCCCTGCCGCGAACGAAAATAAATCGGAAGATTCATGACGCCTCCGGAACCCTCCGTACTTTATCATAAGAAGCGGCCGGATTCATCCGGCCGGCCGGCGCATTGACAGGGCCGGCGACATGAACGACAATGCCGTCTCATGAAACAGCGATGGATTCTCCCGGCGGCTTTCGGACTCGCCTGGATTCTGGGTGGAATCCCGGCGGAGGCCCAATCCCCGCGGCCGACTTTCGCCCTGCAGGCCGGGGGAGCCGGGCACGAGGAGAACAACCTTCACGTCGGCCTGGCCTCCGGATTCGGGTTCGCCTTCCCCCTGACTCCGCGCCTCGCCGCGACCGTGGAGATCGACCACTGGTCGACGGAATCCCGGAATTCATTCGGCAAGCTGCGCCAGGGCCGCCTTGCGGTCACCCCCGTGCTGGTCGGTCTCCGGTATGAATTCCGCGGAAACGGCTATTTTGTTCCCTACGTCGTCGCCGGGGCCGGATACGTCGGAACCCGTTTCCGGATCGGATCGCGCGTCCTGTCTCCTCCGGATACCACGGTTCGGCAGAATGTCCGCAGCGGGGGCGCGGGCTTCCTGGGGCTTGGGGCCTCCTGGCGCTTATCGCCTCTTTGGGAATTTTTCAGCGAGATCGACTATCTGATCCGGACGGCCCCCGGCCGGACCATCACCCGTCATCCGGGCGGAGCCCTGTCCCAAGCCGATCTCTGGGTTAATCTCCACGTCGTCTACTGGAAATTCGGCCTCCGATTCCTGTTTTAATTTAATCGGAAGCTCCGGTTCCTGCGGTTCGTCGAAACCCGTGTGGAGAGGGACCGTCGGCCGATGCGTTCGGGCCGGCGGGTGAAGATCACGGATCCGGCGTTATCCCTCGGCCGCCGGGATCGTTTTCCGTCGGCCTTTTCGGCACGCCAAACCGGCCGCGGCCCGGCTGTCGCGCCGAATCCTTTCACGGCCGCGGGAGCCGGGGGCGCGCCCCCTCGAAAACCGTCGTTGATCCGGGATTCGGAGCGGTCTTCCCGTCGATGAAGAAAAAGCGCCCGCCGCCGCTCGCCGGAAACGGCCCCGGCCGTTGATTTTTCGCCGGCTTTGCCCTACATTTGAATCGATGAAAAACGATCCGCCGGCGCGCGCGTTGATTCGCGCCGCGGTTCTTCTGGCCGGAATCGGGGCGGCCGTTCTGGCTTTTCGAACGCCGGCCGCGCCTGAAATCGCCCATCCTTGGAAAGTCGCTTACATCGGCTCCCTCGACGCGGCCGGATGGTGCGGTCTTGTTCTGGCTCCCCACAAGGACGCCGCGTTCGCTTTCCGCTTCCAAGTCGAGAAGGACGGCCGGTGGATCGACGGAGATGATTTTTTCTGGCTGGCCTCGGAAATCGGGGCTCAATCCCCCGACGGGCTATATGCCCGGATCGGCTTCGATCTCGCACTTCCGTTCCTGCCGGACCGGAAGGAAGACACTCCGATTTTGATCAAGCCTTCCCGGCGGGCCGATCTGCTTGTCCTGGAATGGTCCCGGCAAGACGAGGGCGCGGTCGTCGGGCGTCTGATGTTCCCGAAAAACGTCCCGGTACGCCTCGTCCCGTATTTTCCCTGGCATTTCCAGGGGCAATGCCGGATCTCAACGGACGCGGAGCTCGTGGCCGAGTCTCACGAGGGGAAGCCCTCGACGTGGGTCGTTTGGACCGATCCGCCCGGGGCTCCGGCCGGCGAGGCGGAAGGGAGGGGAGAGGTTCTGAGTTTTCCCGCCGGCGGGAAACGGGCCGTTTATTTCGCCGCCGGCGTCGGGGACGGAGTGGAAAACGTCCGGCGGCGCCTGTACCGGTATAAGAACGCCAAAACCATCGATGTTTTAATCGAGGAGGAGCGGGGCCGCTATGAGAAGAAGCGGGTGGCCGTGGAGGGCTTGTACGGCGGAGCGGCCGAGGCCGTCACGAACAACCTCCACTGGATGATGCTTTACCAAGCCGGCGGCCACCGCCTTTACGCCTCGGCCGGCCGGCAAGACGCCTCCGGCCGGTCCCCGGAGGATTCAGATCCCTGGAGGATTTCCGCCGGGGATTCCCTGTTCAACGCCCTGGAACTCTCGCTCGAAAGCAGCCGTTACGCCGCCGACGCCGTCCGGGCGGCCCTCGAGACCCAATACCCCGACGGAAACATGCCCCAGTGGCGGAGCCGATTCGGCGGAACCCCCGACCGGTCCCAGCCGCCCGTCGGATCCTTTTGCCTTCTCAAGCTGTTCGGCAAAACGGGCGACCGGGAGCTCCTGGAATTCGCCTATCCGCACCTCAAAAAATGGCACGCCTTTTGGCTCGAGCCGGGACCGGGGGGGAAGCCGCGCCGCGACGGCAACGGGGACGGATTGCTGGAATGGGGATCGGACCGGAAGCTCGTTTCCGCGGAGGCCGCTCCGGCCGAAATCCGGGCCAAGCGGGAATCCGGCCAGGACGACCTCCCGAACTGGGATGATGTGCCGGTGAGTCCGGCTTCGGGAACGTTCATGCTCAATGCCGTCGACCTCAACAGTTTGTACGCCTTGGACGCCTGGTGTCTGTCCCAAATCGCCGACATCCTGGACGACCGGGCCGGGCACGAGGCCTATCTCAAGGAGTACGAATCCGTCCGAAAGCTGATCAACGACCATTTATGGAACAGCCGCGAAGGATTTTATTTCGACCGGCACTGGGACGGACGG
>JAAZPG010000379.1 GCA_012797375.1 Acidobacteriota bacterium | reverse complement strand
CTTCGACCGGTCCATCGACCCCGTCCGGTTCGCGTCAGGGAGGCGGATGACCGCGGTCGGGGAGATCCCCATCGTCGCCGCGCGTCTCGGCCTCCGCGACCGATGGGGGGCCCTGCGCGTGCGGCTGGGGATCGGCCGGGGCCGGTATGCGATCGCCCCCGGGCTCTATGCGCTCGGATCCCCCGATCCCTGGTCTCCTGTCTTTGTCACAGCCAACTATAAATTGAGCTTTGACGCATTGCGGACGAAGCTTCCCGGGATCGATGCCTGGATCCTTGTGCTGGACACCGGGGGCATCAATGTCTGGTGCGCCGCGGGGAAGGGCACGTTCGGCGCGGATGAAGTTGCCGGCCGCCTTGAAGCGTCCGGGCTCAAAAAGATCGTTTTCCACCGGACGCTGATTCTTCCCCAGCTCGGCGCGCCGGGCGCCTCCGCTCCCGAGATCGCCCGGCGGACCGGGTTCCGGGCGGTGTTCGGCCCGGTCCGGGCGGCTGACCTGAAAGCCTTTCTGGACGCCGGGATGACCGCGGCTCCGGAGATGCGCCGGGTCAGGTTTTCGCTCCGGGATAGACTCATCCTCGTTCCCATGGAGCTCGCCGGCGTCGTCCGCAGCAAATTTTTTCTCGCCGGGCTGGGGCTTTGGCTGGCGGCGATGATCGCCGGAATCCGCGGCGCCCCCCTGGCTGGAGCCGCCGCGGCCGGGGCGATTTTCGCGGGGGCGGCGGCGACTCCCGTCCTCCTGCCTTGGATTCCCGGGCGGATGTTCGCGGCGAAAGGCGCGATCTTGGGGGTTCTTTGGGCGTCGGCGGTGTGCTTGAGCGGAGGATTCCCGTCGGGCGGCCCGGCGGATTTGGCCGCGGCCGCGGCCGTGCTCCTGTTTTTGCCGGCGCTTTCGGCGTTCCTGGCGATGAATTTCACTGGTTCGTCGACATTTACGTCGCTCTCGGGAGTCGTCGCCGAGATGAAGGTTGCTGTTCCGGTCATGCTCACGGCCGCCGGGCTCGGCTTGGCGGCGGCCGTTTTGGCGGCCGTCATCGGAGGATGAAGGGGAGAACGATGCCCTTGCGTCATTTAAAAAATGTCACAACCCTAAAATATGATCCCCGCAAGTGCGCCGGCTGCGGCTTGTGCGCGGCCGTTTGTCCCCACGGCGTCTTCGAGATGTACGGCCGGACGGCCGCGGTGACGGGCCGCGATCGGTGCATGGAGTGCGGCGCCTGTGCCCGCAATTGCGCTTTCGGGGCGATCTCCGTTCGGGCCGGGGTGGGCTGCGCCTCCGCCGTCCTTTGGAGCATGAGACGGAGTTGATCGCCCGCGGTTCGCAGGCTCGATGACGAATCGCGTGGATCTTCTTGATCTGTTTGAAGACGAAACGTCATAACCCCCTCATTCTCATTGACAAGAGAGGGTCCTGAGCCTATTTTGAAAATGGAGTCCGCGGAGCGGACGACGGGCTGTTTCGACCGGGGCGGACCGAGGGCCTCGGCGCATGGGAGTCGGAGCGGCGGCCGGCGTGAGCGGTTGCGGCGATGAGGCGGCCGCCGCCAAGGACGTATCTGTTTGGAGGCGGCCCTCGGTCCGCCCGCTTTGAGCGGCGGGCGGTTTCTCGGATTGTT
>JAAZPG010000378.1 GCA_012797375.1 Acidobacteriota bacterium | reverse complement strand
GCCGGCTCATGAAAACCCTTTTCCTTTCGCTTTACCAGGCGTATCCTCCCTTTTCGGGCGCGGCCGCGGTCTCTTACCGAACGGCCCGGGCCTGGCCCGGAGAGCGGGTCTTGTTTCAGCTCGACGACGGCCGGACGCCGGAGACGACGCCGGACGGCCTCCGGCTCGTCGGCTTCCGGCTTTCATCGACCCGGCGGCTGCGCAAGCTTCTCGGCCTGCTGGCACGGTTTTCCCGGATCGCCCGCCGGGTCGCCTCGGAACGGCCCGACGCCGTGGTGATGGAAGGCTCGTCCTGGGCGCCGTATTATGCCGTTCTTCATCGCTTGATCCGCCGCCGTTGTCCGCGGGCCGTCTTCGTTTACCACGCCCACAACGTGGAATGGATTCTCCGCCGCGAGCGCAAGGATCGGGCCGTCGTCTCGGGCTTGACGAAATGGGGGGAGCGGCGTCTCCTCCGGTCCGTCGACATCGCCACGGCCGTTTCCGAAATCGACGCCGGCGCCATGGCCCGCCTCTACGGCGTTCAGCCCCGTCTTCTTCCCAACGGCGTCGACGCGGCCGCGTTCGAGCGGATTTCCCCGGCCGAGATCGAGGCCGTCCGGGCCCGCTACGGCTTGAACGGACGGGAAGCCCTTTTCATGGGTCTTCTGGGCTATCCCCCCAACGACGAGGCGCTGCGGTTCCTTTTCGGCATTTTTGAAAACGTCGTCCGGGCCAACCCGGGCGTCCGGCTGGCCGTCCTCGGCGGAACGGTCCGCGGATCCGCCCCCCCCTGGATGGTCAACCCCGGGATGATTCCCCACGCCGATGTCCCGGCCGTCATCCGAAGCTCCGTCGTGGGCCTGGCCCCCGTCTTCTCGGGCTCGGGAACGCGGATCAAGATCTTGGAATACGCGGCCGCCGGAATCCCCGTCGTCGCGACGGCCAAAGGCGCCGAGGGGCTTCCTCTCAAGGACCGCGTCCATCTCCGTTTAGCCGACGGCGGGGACGCCTTCGCCGCGGCGATCAACGGCGTTTACGCGGATCGCGGCGAAGCCGAGGCCATGGCCGCCCGCGGCGCGGCCGAAATCCGCCGCCTCTTCGACTGGCCCGGCCTGGTCGCCCCGGTCGCGGCCGCCTGCGCCGCCCTCGTCGCCTCGAAAAAGGAGAGCGGCCGGTGAAACCCCGCCTGTCCTTCCTCATTCCGGTGAAAAACGTCGCGCCCTGGCTGGCCGATGCGGTGGACGGCGTCCGGTCCCTTTCCTCGGCCGACTGGGAGATCGTCGTCGCCGACGACCATTCCGGCGACGGGACGAAGGACCTGGCCTCGCGGCTGGCCGGCGGGGATTCCCGGATCATCGTCATCGATAATCCGGGCCGGGGGACGGTCGCCGGCCTGAACGCGGCCTACGCCGCGTCCTCCGGCGGCCACGTGAAGTTTCTCGACGGCGACGACGCCCTCGATCCGGGATTTTCGGCCCGTCTGCCCGAGATCCTGGCCGAGGACGCCTCGACCCACGATGCCCGGATCGTCGACGAGAAGCTCGCCCCCCTCAGCCTGCTCCGTTTGACGGACCGCTTCGCCGTCCAGCCCTACGCCGAGGTTTTCCGCGGCGGGATCGTCAGCCCGCCGCGCTGGGCCTGGACGTTTTCCCGCCGGATCGCGGACGTCCTATTTCCCATGCCGGATCTTCCCTCCATTCACGAGGATTTCTGGGTGGCCCTCGTCATCAAGAAAGCGGCCGCCCGGATCGTTCATTTCGACGAGCCGCTCTATCTCTACCGCCAGCGGGCCGGCCAGATCTTCGGCGGCCTTTTCAATTTTTCCCCGGACATCGTCCGCCGCCGGGCCGAGGCGATGCTTCTCGTCTTGGAGGCGGTGGAGAAGAATTCCGCTTTTTTCGGGGCGGACGTGCCGGCGTTCGGAGAGCGCCTGGCCGAGATGCGGAAATACTACCGGGTGTCGGCCCGGCCGGGGGCCTCGACCGGGGACATCCTCGGCCTGCGGCTTCCGTTGGGGCGGACGCTGAAGCTTTGGACGGTCCTCAAGGCGCCCCGGGCGGCCTCGTTCGTCTCCCGCTTCAAGGCCGGGCGCGCGTCCCGCCTGTTCTCGCGGATGAAATAAGGATGCCCATGAAACGCTTGAATGTTCTGATCTCCGCCTTCGCCTGCCACCCGCCCTTGGAAGCGGGCGCGCCCGAGGAGGAGAAGCTCCTCGCCTCCGGTGAATCCATCCTCGGCTGGAACATCGTCAACCAGGTCGCCCGGTTCCACGACGCCTGGGTCCTGACGCAAGCCCGGAACCGGCCGGGGATCGAGCGGGCCCAAATGCGCGGCGAGGCGGCCGGGGTCCGCTTCCGCTATCTCGATTACAAGCTCTGGTGGAAGCCGCTCTGGCATAAATCCTTCACCCTGCATTTTTATTATTATTTCTGGCAGTGGCTGGCCTGGGCCGAAGCCCGGAAGCTCCGGCGGACGGTCGCTTTCGACCTGGCCCAGCACGCGACGTTCGCCAATGATTGGATGCCGGATTACATCGGAGCCCGCCTCGACATTCCCTTCGTCTGGGGTCCGATCGGCGGAGGGCAGCGCAACCCCAAGGGCTTCGAGTCGGAATACGGCTGGAAAGCCCGGGCGGGGGAGCGCTACCGGATCCTCTCCCAGGAGCTCGGCCGGCGCCTGATCCGGGGCCGGCGGCGTTGCGCCTCCCGGGCCCGGGCGATCCTGGTTTGCAACGAGGAAACGCGGCGGAAAATTCCGCCGGCCGACCGGGCCAAGGTCCGTTTCTTCCCGGTCACCGGCATCAACCGGGCGGATCTCCATGACCCCGTCGCCCGGCCGGAGGGGGATCGCTCCTTCCGGCTCTTGACGACCGGGCGCTTGGTCCGCTACAAGCGGTTCGATTTCTGCATCCGGTCGACGGCGGCCTTTCTCCGGAACAATCCCGGGACGGACGTTCTCCTGGAAATCGTCGGCGAGGGGCCGGAAGGACCGGCCCTCCAAGCGTTGGTCCGGGAGATGAAAATGGAGGAACACATCCGGTTCGTCCCCTGGATGCCGCGGCGGGAACTGATCACCCGGATGACGGCGTGCGATGTCTTTCTGTTTCCCAGCTTAAGGGAAGGAGGCGGCATCGTCGTCATCGAGGCGATGGCCTGCGGCAAGCCCGTCGTGGCCCTCGATTCGGCCGGCCCCGGATTCCACATCCAGCCGGAATGGGGCCTCAAGGTGGAACCGCGGAATCCGGAACAGGTTGTCGAGGATTTGGCCGCGGCCTTGGAACGTCTCTGGAAGGACCCCGGCCTCCGTCTCCGGCTGGGCCGGGCGGCCCGGCGGCGGGCGGAGGATTTTTATCTGTGGGACCGCCTGGGAGAGCGGCTTCGGGACATTCAGGCCGAAGCCGTCGCGGGCCCCCTGGGACCGGAACGGACATGATGTCCAGCGTCTTTCTCTGGCTTCTGGTTTGGGGCGGGATGTTCACCAGCATCGACGCCGTCGGAAGCGAATCGTTCCTCCGGTCGGGGATGGGTTTCCTCCAGGGGATCCGGTCGCTGTTTCCGCTGGCCGCCCTGTTCTTCTGCCTCCTCTGGATCCTGAAGGAGCGGCCGGCCTTTCCGTTCCGCCGGAATCCGCTCCTGTTCTGGTACGCCTACGCGGCCGTCGGCGTCCTGTCGTCGCTGTTCCTGTCGCAGGAGCCGTTGACGGCGATTTATTGGGCCGGCAATTACCTGGCCCCGCTGATGGCCGCCTGGTTCGCCCTCGAGCGTCCCGATCCCTGGGACGCCGTCCGGGCCCTGATCTACTCCAATTACGCGATGTTCGCCCTGGTCGCCGTCAGCATCCTTCCCGAGGCTTTCCGGGTGGGGTGGGGCAATCTGCCGAGGTTCAGGCAGTACACCCTGATGTTCGGCCTCGGCCAGATCAACGTCAACGGGGCCGGGCGCTACGCCCTGACCATCATCATCGTCCACGCGGTCCGGTTCCTCCTCGGCCGGTCCCGCCTGCGCTATCTTCTGATCCCGGCGGCCCTGCCGTTCCTCTTCCTCCTGACCCAGACCCAGTCGCGGACGGCCCTCCTCGGCCTGGCCGTGGCCTCCGTCCTCTTCGTCATCATGCGGGGAAGCGACTGGCGGTTCCTGTTCGTCGGCCCGGTGGCCGTGGCCGTCGTGTACATCAGCGGATTCCAGTGGCGGTCCCATGGAAGCATGGACCGGCTGATGAGCCTGACCGGCCGGGAATACACCTGGCGGGCCGGCTTGGAGCTTATCAAGAAATCGCCCTTTTTAGGCTGGGGCTTCCAGGCCGACCGGATCATGATGAATTCCGAGCACATGCACAATTCCTATCTTCACGCCGCCATCCACACGGGCGTGATCGGCATGCTTCTGTTCGTCGCCGCCCTGGTCTCGTTTTGGGGAATGGTCGCCCGGTCGGGAATCCTTTTCCGGGCGAAACGGTTCACCGGGGAGCGCCGGACGCTGCTCTTCGAATCCACGATGATCGCCGGCTTCCTGACCGCCCGCAGCTTCTTCGAATCGACGGCCGCCTTCTACGGCGTCGATCTTCTCCTGTTCATCCCGGCGATCGCCTGCGTCGCCCTGGCCGCTTGGACCGCTCCCGGCGACGAATCCCCCCGCGAGGAGGCCGCCCCGGCATGCGCATCCTGATCCACACGATGTACTTCCTTCCGGAGATGGGGAGCGCCCCCATCCTGATGAACGAGCTGGCTTCCTCCCTGGCCGCCCGCGGCCACCGCGTCGAGATCGTCACGACGCTCCCGCGGCCGCCTCACAACCGCGGCTACGAGGGGCGGTTGTTCGTCCGGGAGACGCGGAACGGCGTTCTCGTCAAACGCTACCCGACCAATGTCACGTCCCATCCGGCCGGACGGCTGATCGCCTGGACGATCTACACCCTGGCCGCGATCTGGAACCTCCGGACCGTCCGGCGCGGCGACGTCGTTTTCCTCCGGCTCCCGCCGCTGCAGCTCGGGCTGACGGGAATCCTGGCCCGGCTCCTTTGCGGGGCCGCGGTCATCCTCAACGTCCAGGACATCCATCCGGACCTGTCGATTGAAGCCGGCATCCTCCGCCATCCCCTGGCGATCCGGGCCGCCTTGAAATTCGAAAAATGGATTTATGACGGCCACCGGCGGATCGTCGTCATCAGCGACGGGTTCCGGAAAAACCTGCGGGCCAAGGGCGTGCCGGACGAGCGGATCTCGATCATCCCCAACTGGGTCGACACGGACTTCCTC
>JAAZPG010000377.1 GCA_012797375.1 Acidobacteriota bacterium | reverse complement strand
GCGTTCCGTCCTGGACGCCGTCCGGCTGGAGCGCAAGCGGCTCGCCTCCATCATCGAGCTGGCCGACGACGTCATCAACACGTCGTCGATGACCAGCGCCCAGCTCCGCGACGTTCTCTCCCGGCGTTTTTTCCGGGCCGACAAGCAGCCGTTCATCATCCGCATCATCAGCTTCGGCTATAAGCACGGCATTCCCCTGGATGCCGACCTGGTCTTCGACGCCCGGTTTCTCCCCAATCCGTTCTATGAGGACGATCTCCGGGAGAAGCCGGGGACGAACGCCCGGGTCCGTGAATTCGTCCTCCGGCGGCCCGAAACCAAGGATTTCCTGGCCGAGCTGGGCCGGTTCCTGAATTTTCTCCTCCCTCGTTTCGAGGCCGAGGGCAAGAGCCAGCTCGTCATCGGCGTCGGCTGCACCGGCGGATACCACCGTTCCGTCGTCATCGCCGCCGCCCTCCGGGATGTCCTTCGCGGCCGGAAATATGATATAAAGGTTTTTCACCGGGATATTGCCAAATGATCGGCGGCCTCATCGTCATGCACGGAAAGTTGGGGGAGGAGCTCCTCAACGTGCTGACGATCATCCTCGGGGAAACGGCCAACATCGAGGCGATTTCCATCGGCTGGTACGATGATGTCGAGGAATCGAAGAAGAAAATCGCCTCCAGCCTAAAGCGGGTCGATCAGAAAAACGGCGTGGTCATTTTCACCGACATGTTCGGCGGCACTCCCTCCAATCTCAGCTTCACCTTCCAGAAGGACGGAAGCGTCGAAATCATCACCGGGGCCAACCTGCCGATGCTGATCAAGTTCATTTCCCTCCAGCGTGGAATGTCCCTGCGCGACGTGGCCCGGAAGGTCGTCGAGCAGGGCCGGAAGAACATCCACCTGGCTAGCGCCATCCTGGACGGGAAAAAATCCTGAGATGATCGAGCATGTCGTCCGCATCAAGAACCGCCTCGGACTTCACGCCCGGGCGGCGGTCAAGTTCGTCAACCTGGCCAACCGGTTCACGGCCGACGTCCGGATCGAGAAGGACGGAAGCGACGTGGACGGCAAGAGCATCCTCGGCATCCTGACCCTGGCCGCGACCCAGGGAACGGAAATCACTCTGCGCCTCAACGGGGACGATGAGGCGGCGGCCTTGAAGGCCATCGTCGATCTGATCGACGGCCGGTTCGGCGAGAAAGAGTAGCCGGAGAACCGCCTATGGATTACTTGCGCCTGCGGGGAATCGGCGTCTCGCCCGGGATCGTCATGGGGCCGGTGGTCCTGGCCGACCGGACCCTGTTTTCCAGCCGGAAGATCTACGTCCCTCCTTACCGTGTCGCCGACGAAATCGAGCGCTTGAACGAGGCCCTCCGGCGGACGCGCGATGAAATCACGATCATCAAGGACCAGGTCCGGGCGATGGCCGGCGACGAACATGCGTTCATTTTCGAAGCCCACCTGCTGATTCTCCAGGATCCGGCGCTCACCTCCGGATTGGAACGCCTGATCCGGGAGGAAAACATCCGGACGGAATCGGCCCTGAGCGAGGTTCATGAGTATTACCGTCGTGTCTTTGACGCGATCGCCGACGAATACATCCGGCAGCGGAAGGCGGACGTGACCGACGTCCTGACCCGCATTTACCGCAACTTGGACGCCGGCGAAAAATTGTCCGTCTCCGACGACCTGCGGGGGAAAATCCTCGTCGCCCACGACCTCCTGCCCTCGGAAGCCGCCATCCGCCTCAGCCAGGGCGGCGTCCTGGCCGTGGTCCTGGACATGGGCGGTCCCACGTCCCATGCCGCCATCCTGGCCCGCTCCCTGGACATCCCGACGGTCGTCGGCCTCCGCGACATCACCCAGCAAGTCACCGCCGGCGACGAGCTGATCGTCGATGGCACGGACGGCGAGGTCATCGTCAATCCGCCGCAGATGATCCGGAGGGAGTTCCAGAGCAAGAAAGCCAAGTATGAAGCCTACCGCAAGGAGCTCCGCCGGATCGCGACCTGGACCCCGGTCACCCTGGACGGAGTCCGGTTCGTCCCGATGGCCAACATCGAGCTGCCCGAGGAAGTGGGTCACGCCCTGTCCTACGGAGCCGAGGGCGTGGGGCTGTTCCGCTCCGAGTTCATCTATCTCCAACGCGCGACGCTGCCCACCGAGGAGGAGCATTTCGCCATCTACGACCGTCTGGCGCGGGACGTTTTTCCCCGCCCGGTCTATATCCGGACGATCGACATCGGCGGGGAGAAAACGCTTCCCCAGCTGAAAATCGAGGCCGAGCCGAATCCGGCCTTGGGGCTGAGGGCGATTCGGTTTTCGCTCCAAAACCGTGAATTGTTCCGGGTTCAGATCCGAGCCATTCTCCGGGCTTCCGTCCGGAAAAATGTCCGGGTCATCATCCCGATGATCACGGAAATGGAGGAGATCGGTGAAATCCGCGTCCTGTTCCGCGAAGCCCGGGAGGAGCTGTCCGCCCAAGGCCTCGGCTTCGATCCCTCCGTTCCCCTCGGCATCATGATTGAAGTCCCGGCCGCGGCGGCCATCGCCGATCTGCTGGCCAGGGAAGTGGACTTCTTCAGCATCGGGACCAATGACCTGCTCCAGTATTTCCTGGCGGTCGACCGGTCCAACGAATACGTTTCCTATCTCTATAAGCCTCTCCACCCGGCGGCCTTGCGTCTTTTGAAGCATGTCATCGTTTCGGCCGACCGCCTGGGAAAAGACGTCGCCCTCTGCGGAGAGATGGCCGCCGATCCCCTCGCCGCCGTCGTCCTTCTCGGTCTCGGTCTGCGGACGTTCAGCATGAATCCGATTTTCATCCCGCGGATTAAGAAAGCGCTGCGGGCGGTGGAAGTCCGGGTTGTCCGGCGGGTGGTTCAGAAGGCGATGAATCTGCGCTCGGCCCAGGAAGTCGAGGAATTCATCATCGAAAAGCTCCTCTTTAAGTATCCCGATGCGTTCTTGATGACGAGCCCGTCATCCTGACGGGCGGCGGCAGGAAATGGGGGCGTCGCCGGCGGCTCCCCCGGAGGAGGAGGGACGTCATGGAATTCAGCCGTCTTTTGGTCGGGCTGGCCGTTTGCCTATGGGCTTTCGTGATCGGATTTTCGATCGTCGCCTTCGGCCAGATCCTCTTGGCCGTCCGCGAGATCGCGCTCAACACGCGGAAGGAGGAGGGCAAGCCCCACCACGGGCATTACGCCATTCTCCTTGTTATGGCGAAAATCAACAATGTGTTGGGTTGGATCGTGGTCGTTGGAGGCCTGGCGGCCGGGATTTATGTCATTGTCTTCGGTGTTCCGGCGTTCACCGGGCTGACGACCCCGGTTGTCGATTCCGCCTATTTGCGCCCGTAAACGTCCTCGTAGCGGACGATATCGTTTTCGTCGGAATCGCCCAGCCAGAT
>JAAZPG010000376.1 GCA_012797375.1 Acidobacteriota bacterium | reverse complement strand
CGGCCGCGGCCGCCACCGGCCGGCCGGGAAAAGCGAAGATCTCGAAGTCGGTGAACCCGGCCGCCCGCCGCAGGAGCACCCGGGCTTCCAAATAGGGATCGATTCCCGGGAGGGCGCGCAGGCGGGCGACCGCCCGGCCGATCAGCTCGGCGGCGGTCATCGGTCCGGCCCGCCGGCCGCCCGGGCCTCCTCGAGCCGGCGGTCCTGATCCTGCCGGAACAGCTTTTCGAGAATGGCCTCGAGCTCCCCGTCCAGGACGGCCGCCGGATTATGGAAATTCTCGTCTAAGCGGTGGTCGGTGATCCGGGATTGGGGAAAATTGTACGTCCGGATCTTTTCGCTCCGCTCGCCCGTGCCCACTTGGCTGCGGCGGTCGCTGGCGATTTTCCGCTGCTGCTCCGTCCGGGCGATCTCCAGGAGCCGCGACCGGAGAACCCGGAGGGCTTTCTCCTTGTTCCGGTGCTGGGATTTCTCGTCCTGGCAGGAGACGACCATCCCCGAGGGCTTGTGGGTGACCCGGATGGCCGTGTAATTGCGGTTGACGTTCTGGCCGCCGGGTCCGGAGGAGCCGAACGCCTCGATCTTAAGATCCTTCGGATCGATCTTGATGTCGACCTCGTCGGCTTCGGGAAGCACGGCGACCGTCACGGTGGACGTATGGATCCGCCCGCCGGCCTCAGTCTTGGGAACGCGCTGAACCCGGTGCACGCCGCTTTCGAACTTGAGGCGCGAATAGGCTCCCGTCCCGCGGATGCCGGCGATCGCCTCCTTGAATCCGCCGACGGGCGAAAAGCTCGTCTCCAAGATCTCGAAAAGCCAGCCTTTTTTCTCGGCGTACCGGGCATACATCCGGAACAAGTCTTGGGCGAACAGGGAGGATTCGTCCCCCCCCGCCCCGGCCCGGATTTCGAGCACCACGCCGCGTTCGTCCAGGGGATCCTTGGGGACGAGCAGGATCCGGATGTCATGGGCCAGGACCGCGTCCGCTTCTTCCAGGCGCCGCAGCTCGGCCTCGGCCAGGGTTTTCAGGTCCGGATCGGCGCGGGGATCGGAGAGGATCTCGCGCGATCCGGCGATATCCGCCCGGACGCGCTTGAGCTCCTCGATTTTCTTGACGAGCGGCTCGATGTCCGCCTGTTCCTTGGAGAGGTCGCGGAATTTCTTAGGGTCGGAGAGGACGGACGGATCGGCCAGGGCTTGAACCAGCCGGCGGTATTTGTCCTCGACGGACTCCAGTTCGGGAATCATCTTCCCGGAGCGGCGAGCTTATTTCTTTTTCTTGGCCGCAAGGCCCGGACCGAATTTCTTGCGGAACTTCTCGACCCGGCCGGCGCTGTCGATGAATTTCTGTTTTCCGGTGAAAAAGGGATGGCATTGAGAGCAGATTTCGACCCGGATTTCTTTTTTCGTCGACCGCGTTTGGAAGGTGTTGCCGCAGGCGCAAATCACCAGGCAATCGTCGTAATTCGGATGAATATTCTGTTTCATCGAATGATACTCCTTGGAAGGCCGTTTATTATACCAGACCCCCCGAATAATTCAATTCCCGTCCTCTCTCAGTCCTCCTGGGATTTTCTCTCGAATTCCTCCCAGTCGACGACGAACCGCGTCCGGTTCATGTTTTCCCGAACCCGGTCGCGGTAGGCCCGGGATTCGAAATGCTCGCGGACGTCCTTGACCAGCGGGAAGATCTGTTCCTCGGCCTTCCATTCGTAGGGCGAGCCGTCCAAGCGCTTCAGGCAGTTGCGATGGACGATCCAGGCCATCTGCCGGATGGGAACGTGGCTGAACGTCCGCCGGATCGTCTGGACCTCGGCTTCCTTGGCCGGGTCGGCGAACTTGAAATAACGGGAGAACAGGACGGCGTTGTGATAATAGGCCGGGAACGCCTGCAGGCCTTCCTTGCCGGCCGTCCGGCCGAGGTAGATGAAGATGTCCATGATCCGCTTGCTCATCCCCAGCCCCGGATAGAGCTGGCCGGGAAGCGATCCATGGCGTTCGGAAAACCGGGCTTCCGGATTCTGGAGCGTCAGCCATTCGAAGACGAGCGTCGAAAACGGCCGGAGCGGGGCCGGGGCGAGGGTCTTGCCTTTCGGATCGAAGACTCCTTCCCGGATTTTCAAGTCCACGATCAGGCGGTCCGGGCGGTTCTCGCGGTGAAAGATCTGAAACCGCTGGAGCGGCGGATAGGCGGAGGAGTCGAGCTCGAGGACGATCGGCCACAAGCCGCGCTTCCGGGCTTCCTTGTAAAAGCCCATCTTGGCCAGCGCCGCCGAGACTTCATTGGCCGTGTAACGCCCGAGAAACAGCACCGTCCCCCGGCGGTCTCCGAGCGAACCGAAGATTTCGCTCTCATCGACCAAGGGGCTGTTCCAATCCGTCGGAGCGGGTTGATGATTCTTCATCGTCCTTCCTGTTTCGGCTGTTAAAAAATCCCTTTTCGATTTTAAATGATTCAATCCCCGGAGGCAAGAATGGAGAAGACCGCGGGAAACGCCGCCGGCGTCAGACGGGCCCGCGGTAGAAACAGAGCGTATCGTCGCCCAGCCGAACCTGCCGTTCCAAGTCGAAGTCCCCGGCCTCAAACCGGGTCTTGAAATGGCGGCGGAGGACGATCCGGCCGCCCGGGCTCAGAAGTCCGCGCTTGCGGATGACCTTGAGGGGGTTGCGTTCTTCCAAAAGCCGGTAAGGCGGAT
>JAAZPG010000375.1 GCA_012797375.1 Acidobacteriota bacterium | reverse complement strand
GAGACGACGGGGACGACGGAGACGCCCGATCGGCTGAAAATCCTGGGGAATCTCGAAAATCCCTTGATCCTGAACATCCAATCGTATTCCGGGTCGGCGGTCAACGTCAGCATGGATGATTATGCCTTGGAGAAATATCCCTATCCGGACGACTTCTATGTCGGAAAGATCGCCTTGATCGTCCCTAACGCCGGCTCGTCATGCCAGGGCGCGGCGGTCCGGGTCATCACCCACGTGACTCATAACACGGACGGGACGAACGAAAAAGTCAATTTTTCGCCCGGGCTGGCCCCCGGGATCAATCCCCCCGGCGGCCTTTCGGATGTCTGCCCGAGCGAAGATTTCATCGGCGGGTCGCTCATGTTCTGCGACCTGCGCGAATACTGGCTCGACGTCACCGGGAATGTCACCGGCTTGACGGCCGGGACGAACGGGTACATCGGCGGGGGCCCGGGGGGCGTCCTCTATATGACCCTCAACGGCGCCCATTTCCCCATCGCCCAGAATATCGAAACGATCCAATTCCAGTACAACGGCGACTTCGACGGCGATTCCCAGGGCCTCTTGGACGGATTCAAGGATTGGGATACGACCTGGACGCGGGAGCAGATCTCGCGGATCCGCCAGGTTCGGATCCTCATCCTCGGCCGGACGCCGAATCCCTTCGCCTCCGTCGGCCGAAACACGGGGACGTCGGCCGGTCTCTATACCCGGCCGGCCGTGGCCAACACGCCGGCGGCGTCGGCCCCCGATTGGCGGAAGCGTTTCCTCTTGGAATCGACCGCGAACATCCGGAACCTTTCCGTGAATCTCTTCAACACGGGCTTGCGATGAACAGGGGGAAGGCGCGGCACCGGAACCGGGAGCGGGGGGCGGGGCTCTTCATCGTCATCCTCATCGTCGCCGGCCTGGCCGCCCTGGGCATGACTCTGCTGACGCTGACGTCGATGGGGCCGAAGATGTCGGGGGGGCTGCGGTCCCAGGAGGAGGCTTTCAACGCGGCCGAGGCCGGATTCAACGCCGCCCAGGCCGTGATCAAGCAGTATTTCGGCGACGGATCCTGGCTGAACTTCGAGGGCCACACCCTGACTCAGCCGTCGAACATCGACCGCCCTCTCATCGGAACCAACATCAATCCCAACTATTTCCGCCGCGTGCCCGACGAGGAGCTCCTTCTGTCCCTGGACCCGGGAAAAGACGGGGTGCCCGATTACGGCCCCCTCCTGTTCTTCAACCAGACGTTCGCCGCGACCGAGACCGGGGCGACCGACCCGCGCCTGTCCTACACGGCGTTCCTGATCAACGACGAAGCCGCCGGGGGAGCCGCCGATCCGAACGACGTCCTCCTGGTCGTCATCGGCGTCGTCCGTTCCGGATCGCGGATCCTGGCGACGACCCGGCTGGAGATCGTCTTGGCCTATGTCGCCGGCGTTTAAAGGGAGAATCGACATGAACAAACGACTTCGCCTCGGAGCCGCGGCCGCGGCCTCCTTCCTCCTCGTTTTCCTGCTTCAGAGCCGCCCGGCCGACGGTCAGGCCTGCCTCGAAAATTCCGGGACGGTCACGGAGACTCTTCAGACCGGAACGAACCTCGACCTGCCGCAATGCTCGGCCAAGCTCTGGTACGCCGACGCCGCCAATCCCAGGGACATCATGACCCTCAACAAGCTCGGGGCGAACTTCGCCGTCAGCCAGCCGGCGAGCGTCCCCGGTTGGATCAGCGTCATCGCCGCGGGAGATTTCAACCTGGACGGCTGGATCGATTACATCGGGTCGAGCAGCGAGTACTCCAACGCCCTGCTCTTCGTCCGCAACGACGGAGTCAACGGCCATATCGGGACCTTCGTCGCTGACCTCTGGATCGACGGCTCGACCGGGAATTCCAGCGGGATCCCGACGCGGGGCGTCGGCGGGGCGGCCATCGAGTCGGGATACCACGGCTCGATGACGGCCGGCGATTACGACGGCGACGGAGACCTCGACTTTTTCTACGTCACGTCCGTCTTTAATTCGCCCTACACCCTCGTCCATGTCTGGCTTTTTGAAAACCGTCTCATTCAGAACGGCGTCAACACCGGCGTTCTGGAGTTCGTCCGGACCGACTTGACGTCGGCCTGGCGGCCGCTTCTCAAAACCCTGGGCTGGTCGTCGACGGGGATCGTGTCCCTGGATCTCGACGGCGACGGCGACGTCGACATGGCCTACGGGAACACCGAGGGCAAGGTCTTCAAGATCACGAACACCGGCTCCGGCAAGATCAACGCCTCGACGTTCGCCGTCGATTACGTCATGGTCGCGACGGGCTGGACCGGGCTGGGCGTCAGCACGATCTCGATCGCCGAATTCGACGAGTCGCCGGGCCTGGACATGATCGTCGGCAGCTGCGATTACCCCGAGCTGAAGTACTACCGCGGGGACGGCCTGGGGGGATTCGAATGGCTGGCCGACTTCACCGACCCCACCGGGGATCTCTACAACAACATGTACGACGGCGCGGCCACGATCAGCTTATGCGACGATTTCGACGGCGACGGGGACATCGACCTGATCATCGGGACGGACAACTGGTGCTGGAACGGCGTGCGCGGCTACCCCGGCCAATCGGGCATCGCCACCGGCTACGGAGGCAAGTGCTATTATTTCAAGAACGGAGGGAACGCCGATTTCACCGTCAGCCTGGTCTTTGACGGGCAGGTGAAAAGCCCCAAGGTCTACGACTTCGACTGCGGCATGATCCTCGATTACAACAACGACGGCCAGATGGATTTCCTCATGGCCGACGGCAACCACACCGACTACTATTACGTTTTTCTCAACTCCATCGCCGACGTTTACAATCTGAAGGGCGTCGGCCTCTCGACGAACCTGACGCCGTCCCTGCCGGGAACTCAGTACGCCATCACCCGGGCCCGCTTCACGATCATCGACCAGGGCGTCATCGGCTCCTCGGCCACCGGTCTTTCCGTCACCTATTACCTGTCCAACGACGACGGATATTCCTGGGAATATTACGGCCGGTACTCGGGATCCGCGATCGCCAATGTCACCAACCAAGCCTGGCACGACTTCCATTCCTTC
>JAAZPG010000374.1 GCA_012797375.1 Acidobacteriota bacterium | reverse complement strand
TGGCAATTCGCGCCGAACGCCGCAATACTCGCGACGAGCAGCCCGAAGAGAAGCCGGCGTCCGTTCATGCGTTCTCCCGCCTTCCATTGTATACCCTGGTGTCCGTCGGCCCGGCCCGCTCCCCGCGCCCGCGGGCCTCTTTTCCGGCCTTTTCCGGCTGTTGACAAGCCGATGGGAAGTGGTTAAAGATGATAAAAGGAAAAGGGCCAAGCCATGAAATCCGTTTTCAAGAGCGATCCGGACAAGAAAAGGATTGCTGCGCTTTTCGACGGGGTTTTCGCCGTGGCCATGACGATCCTGGTTTTGGAGCTGAAGCTGCCGCGGCTTCAAGACGGGGATTCGATCGGCGAGCTCTGGGCGGCCCTGCGGAATCATGGCTCGACCTTTTTCAGCTATCTGTTGAGCTTTTTCATCCTCGGCAGCCTGTGGATCGTCCACAACCGGATTTTCGGGAAGCTTCTGCGGATCTCCGGGGCCGCCCTGGCCGTCCATATGGCGCTGTTGATCACCGCGGCGTTTTTTCCCTTCAGCGTTCATTTGTACGGAAGCTACACCGGGAACACGCTGGGGGGATTGATCTATTTCGGAACGATCATTCTCCTCTACGCGGAAATGCTGGCCCTGGTTATCGTCGCCGACCGCGGGCGTCTCTTTGAGCCCGGCGTGCCCCGGAACGATGTCAAAAAACTCCGCCGCGGATTCCTCTGGACGATTCTGCTGCTCGCCGCGGCGTACATCCTTATCTATCTTTTCCCCTTCTGATCTCTTTTTTTAAATCCGATTGACAGGCTGGCCCCGATGGGCTAAAAGAACGGCATGGTGAATCCGACTCTGCGCGTATCCTCGCCCGGACGCATCTGCCTTTTGGGCGAACACCAGGATTATTTCGGGCTGGCGATCATCGCCGCGGCCATCAACCTCCGAATCTCGTTCTCCGGACGCCCCCGGAGCGACCGGCGGATCGTCCTCGACCTGCCGGACATGGACGAACGGGAGGAATTCGCTCTCGACGGCGGCCAAATCCCCTACGTGAAGAAGCGGGATTACCTGAAAAGCGCGGTCAACATCCACCTCCGGGCCGGCCTGCCGATGTCCGGCTGGGACGTAGAGGTCCGGGGCGACATCCCCATCAACGCCGGGACGTCGAGCTCCTCGGCCATGGTCGTCGCCTGGAACAAGTTTCTGCTCGAGGCCGCCGGAGATCCCCGGGCCTCCGATCCCCGGGAGCTGGCCGAGCTCGGATACGAGACCGAGGTGGCCGAATTCAAGGAACCCGGCGGCCGGATGGATCACTATGCCTCGGCCCACGGCGGCGTCGTCTGGATTCGTTTCGAGGAGCCGATGAAATTCAACCGGCTCCGCAATCCCCTCGGGGCCTTCGTCCTGGCCGATTCCCGGCAGAAAAAAGACACGACCGGCATGCTCGGCTTCATCAAGAGCCATGTCCTGGAGGGAGCCGACCGGGTCCGGAAGGCGATTCCGTCCTTCACCCTCCACTCCCCCCGGACGCCCGAGGTCCTGGCCGAGATCGAAAAGCTGCCGGAGGATCACCGCCGCCTGCTTCTCGGCACGCTCACGACCCGCGACGTGACGGCCCGGGGAGCGGCCCTTTTCCAGGCCCCCGCGTTTGACGAAACCGCCTTCGGCCGGCTGTTGAACGAACAGCACGCCGTTCTCCGGGACCTCCTCCAAACGTCCACTCCTAAAATCGAGGAAATGATCGCGGCCGCTCTTGACGCCGGGGCGCTCGGTGCTAAAATAAACGGCTCCGGCGGCGGGGGCTGCATGTTCGCCTACGCCCCCTCCGATCCCGAAAACGTCGCCGCGGCCGTCTCCGCCGCCGGCGGGCGGGCGTTCATCGTCCGGGTGGACGAGGGCGCGCGGCGGGACGACAGGAAAGGGACAAAGGAATGATCGACGCGACTCAAATCCGCAAAAACATGATTCTCCGGATGGACGACGGACAGCTCTGGCGCTGCGTCGAAATGCAGCTCATCACCCCGGGCCGGTGGAAAGCGATGGTTCAGACGAAGCTCCGGAGCCTCCGCGACAATTCGGTCAAGGACCACCGCTTCCGGTCGATCGACCGGGTCGAGCAGGTCCATCTCGATGAAGTCCAGATGGAGTATCTTTACGCCTCGGGCGACGATTACGTCTTCATGAATCACGAGACGTTCGATCAGATCCACCTCTCGGCCGAAGCCATGGGCGACGCCATGAAGTATCTGATTCCCAACGCCGTCTTCACGATCGAGATGTTCGAGGGCAAGGCCATCAACGTCGTCCCCCCCATCACCATGGTCTTGACGGTGGCCGAGACCGAGCCGAACATCAAGGGCGCGACCGCCTCGGCATCCTTCAAGCCGGCGCTCATGGAGAACGGCCTGACGATCATGGTCCCGCCGTTCGTCCTGGCCGGGGAAAAGATCAAAGTCGACACGCGCGAGGACAAGTACCTCGAGCGCGTGAAGTAAGGAATCCCCTCAAAACGCCCGCTGGACGGCGGCCGCGTTGCCGGCCGCGTCGCGGACGAGGATCGTCACCAGCCCGTCGGCCCCGTTCGGGATCGCGAGGCGGAGCTTGTAGGACTCGGATTTCGAGTCGGCGATCCCGTCCTCGGGAAAACCCCCCCGCCAATCGCCCGGCCGGAGAAGAACCCGGGCGTCCGTGACCGGCGAGAACGCGTCCACGGCCGTGAAGCTCACGGTCAAGCGGCCCTCGGCCCGGACGACCTCGAGGCCGCGGATCTCCGGGGCGGCGTTGTCGATCAGCAGGGGCCCGGCCGTCCGCTCCCCCGTTTTCTCCATCCCCTCGGGATTGGAAAGGGCGTCCGAGGCGGTCACTTTCACCTGGTAGATTCCATCGGGATAGTGAACCGTGTTGAAGGCGAAGATCTCCTCGGCCCAGCGGTCCTCGATCGTCCGCCAGTTCGTGTCGCCGTCTTTCCTCAGGGCCACGGCGTATTCCAAGACGTCCCCGTTTTCGTCCTGTCCGTCCCAGACGATGGTCCGAAAGCCCCGCCGCTCCGTTTTTTTGGCGGCGATCATCCGGATCTCGTCCGGCTTCGTTCCGGCGTCGGGCAGGCGGCTCTCCAAGCCCCAAATCGCCTCGTTCATGTCCGGCGGCTTGAGATAGACCTCGTGAGGACCGAGGATCTCAAGCCGGGTGACCTCCGGGGCCGCGTTGGCCTGGAGAAAATTCACGTTGAGCTTGGACAGGACCGGCCCGCTTTCGGCCGAGGTCGATTTGAAGAGAGCCCGGACCTGGAGATAACGTCCTTTCGGGCTGAGAATCGGCTCGCCGTCCGCATTCCGGCAGGGCGGCGACCAGTCGCTCCAGGTCGGTCCCGGCTCGGCCGTGTTGCCGCT
>JAAZPG010000005.1 GCA_012797375.1 Acidobacteriota bacterium | reverse complement strand
GCCTTCTTGATCGCTTCGTCCAGGGCCGCGCCCTTCAGGACGCGGTCGATCAACTGTCCGCCATGGGGTTGAATCATCAAATTGCTCCTCGTTTGTATTTCTCCGGGGATGCCGCTTCGGCTGTCCCGGGAGACGCATCCCCGGCCATCAATCGATATAACCGAGGGCTTTCAGGCGATCCTTGACCTTTTCTTCATCTTCCGGGCTGAACACATCCTCCTGGGAACCGGTTTTTTTCAGCGATTCGCGGAGGACTCGGGCGACGTAATTGGGAACCGACGGATCGGCGGTTCCGCGGATAGCCTCCTCGATTTCTTTGTAGAGGGACGTCGGGATCGAAACAGCGGTAAATTCCTTTTTCATGGTCGCCTCCTCGAAACAGGGGAAAAATCGGAAAAATTAAAGGATTTTATACACGAAATCGGCCTCTTTTGCAACCCCGGAGGGAGAAAAAGGACGGTTTTGAGGCTTGTTCAGGCTTTTCGATCGCCGAGACGGCGCCGTAATTCCGGGTCAGGCGGCGCTTTCCGGCTCGGACAGGAGCGCCGGGAACAAAGGCGGCAGGACAAGAAAGTTTCCTTCGAGGGAAAAAGAAGACCGCTTACCGACTTCCGCGGGATCATCATCATTGAATTCGTCAGCCGGACGCCGGCCCGGCCGGGGCCGTCGCCGAGAAGGGCAAAGAGCGGGACCTGCTCCGTGACCGGCCAATCCTCCACCGTTCCCGGACTCAGGGCGGCCAGGCGTCCAAGTCCCGACGCGCCGGCGAGGCGTTCCCCAAGCGCGGCCGCGGCCGCCTCGACGGCCATGTCGGCCAGCGTTTCGAGGTCGTACCGGTGAAGGAGATCCTTCGCCCGGACGGCCGCCTCCTCCAGCTCCGGGCCGATCGTGAGAACAAAGGCGAACACCTTGAGGGCCCGCCCGGCCTGGCCGCGGAGAAGGCGGCTGCGGAAAAAGCGGCCCCCGATCGTCAGTCCCTCGGCGGAGCGGGACTCGATAAAGGCTTCCCGGTAGAAAGCCCGCGGGCGGAGAAGGGAGGCCGCCTCGGCCAGGAGCGGGCCGGCCGCCCTTTTTCCTCCCGGGCGCCGGTCCAAGCGAAGAACGCGGACGACGTCGCCCGGATCGAGCTGAACGGGAACCGGCGAAATCAAGGGCATGGAAACCGCGGAAATTATCTCATGTTTTCAGACGAAAGGCCAAAAAGCTCATCGGCGATCATCCCCTTTATCCGTTGGAATAAAAAATTCCCAAGGGTACAATACAAGAGAACTCGTCGTTCCGGGAAGAAAAGAATGTTCAAACGGCCGGAGGGATAAGCATGAAGCTGAAAACTCTTGTCGGAAGCGGGGACAAAATCGCGAGATCGGTTTTGCCGGTGATCATCATCGGGCTGGCGCTGAACGTCTGGCGCCCGTCGATCTTCAGCGTCGGCGGCCCGTCGCCCGTCTTGAAAATCGTCTCGATCGCCTTATTGGTTCCCGGCGTTGTCGTCTGGGCCAGGTCGGTCGCTCTGATCCTGCGGAAAGTCCCCCGGAAAGAGCTGATCACGACCGGCCCGTACGCGATCGTCAAACATCCGCTGTACACGGGAGCGGCGTTTTTCGTCCTGCCTTGGCTCGGTTTTCTCTTCAATTCCTGGCTCGGAGTCGCGGGCCGGGATCGCCCTCTATGCCGGATCCCGGGTGTTTTCGCCTCGAGAGGAGGACGATCTGGCCAAGACGTTCGGCCCCGCCTGAGAAGAATACCGTCGCAACGTCAAGCTGCCCTGGCTATAGGGATGCCGGCCGTCGATCGGCTTTAAAGGCGGCTCCCATCCCGGCATCGCCCGTTTTCCACGGCCCGGCCAAGCGGGCCGTGATATTGCTCGAGGGGAAGCCGGCTCGGCGGCACAAATAGTGGCACAGCGCGTTTTCCTTGGCACAGCAGGCCGCTCAATAAATCCATATGGGAATTGAAAAAGAGAAACGAGCCTGGAGGGATTCGAACCCCCGGCCT
>JAAZPG010000373.1 GCA_012797375.1 Acidobacteriota bacterium | reverse complement strand
TAAAAACAGCAAGCCGATGAGAGCGAAGCTTAGAAGGAAATGGCGGAAAGAAGCCGGGCGCCTCCGACAGGCCGCCGCCCCCAGCAAGGCGGGGACAAGGACGAGGGTTGTCTTGAGAAAGCCTTCGACCAGGAGCGCCGCCGTAGCCGTGATTCCCTGCATTTCAGCGACCCTCCCGGCGGGCTTTGTCGATGAGCTCCCGGAGACGAACATAATCGTCCTCGGACAGATTCTTCTCGGAAATGTCGAGAAGGGCGGCCATGACGCTTTCCGTGGAGCCGTCGAAAAACGTCCTTATCACGTGGCGGAGGGCGTTTCGACGGGCTTTTTCCTTGGCCACGAGAGGGGAATAAACATAACGGGGTCCGTCCCGGCGGTGAGTCAGGTGACCCTTCCGCTCCAGGACTCGTATCAGCGCCCGGACCGCCGAATAACCGGGGGGATCCGGCAGGCGCTCAAGGACCTGAAGAACCGTCGCCT
This sequence comes from Acidobacteriota bacterium, assembly GCA_012797375.1. Taxonomy (GTDB): domain Bacteria; phylum Acidobacteriota; class Aminicenantia; order Aminicenantales; family UBA4085; genus JAAZPG01. Next base: position 4,272 of record JAAZPG010000373.1, on the reverse strand, counting down.
CCTTCAGCTCGTAGATGACGTCCATGATTTGGCGTTCCCGCCGGCTCAGGCTTCGGTCATTCGTCATGCGGGCCTCCCCGTTCTTTCGGCTCGATATGCTAATATATTAGCATGCTAAATTATTAGCACCCTTATTCCCGCCTGTCAAGAGGAAATGCTAATTTTTTAACATCTACATCCTTCCTACGTCCAGGCAGGCTCTTCCGTTGCCTCTCCGAATAAATCGATGATGACTTCGGAGACGGCTGTTTCGGCCTTCTCCCGGCAAGGGGCGCCGGGCCGGAACTCGTGACCTTCTCCTGAACAACGCCCCCACCGGCCTGGAGTGACGGCTGAAAGGATCTCCAAACCCCGCCGTTCGCTCTCGTCTGGGAGCCGGATATCGCCGGCTCCTTGCGTCCACGGCCGAGCGAGGAAAATCGTCACGAGGAGGACGCCGTCCCGGCGGCGGGATATTTCGCCGGAGGGGGCCGTCCCGCCCCGAATCAGGCTGTTGAGGACATCCGGTTTCCTTGACAAGGGGATTTTTTCGGATATAATTGATAATGAGAATCATTCTTAATAAGGAATCCTGACGTGAATTCAATCCCGGCCATCAAGAGCGCCCTGAAAGCCTCGGGCCGGCGCATCACCTCGAAGCGAGAGGTGATCCTCGACCTGTTGAGGAAAATTCCCGGCCATCCCGACGCGGAAACCCTGTTTTTGGAAGCGAAAAAAATTGATCCCCGCATCGGTCTGTCCACCGTTTATCGAACCCTGGCCTTATTGAAAAAAGAAGGATTCATCGAGGAGCATCGGCTGGGACAATCTCACGGGCATTTCGAGGCGTCTCGCCGGGCCGCCCACGTGCACTTCTCCTGCCTCGCCTGCGGTCAGGTCATCGAGTGCGAGAATCCCCTGGTCAACCGCCTGAAGACGGAAATCAAGCGGACGCTGAACGCGGACCTCAAGGAATTCCATGTTTATGCCGGCGGTTTCTGCCGAAGCTGCCGGCCGACGGGAGGCCGACCGTGACGCCGCGGGCCGCCGGCCCGATGACCTTGGCTCAATTGAGCTCCGGGCGGCGGGCCGTCGTCGCCGGATTGGACGGCGGCCGAAGGCTGCTGGCCCGGATGGTATCCCTGGGCTTCGTTCCGGGAGTCGAAGTCGTCATGGTTCAAAATCCCGGCCGGGGAGCGCTGATCGTCCAGATCCGTGAGGCCCGCGTCGCCTTAGGACGGGGAGAGGCGCACCGGATCCTTATCGCTCCCGCGCGGCTCCCCGCATGAGCTTCTCTGGTCCCGCCGAAATCAAAGTCGCCCTGGCCGGCCCGCCGAATGTCGGCAAGTCGACCGTCTTCAACCTCTTGACCGGCCTGCACCAGCACGTCGGGAACTGGGCGGGCAAAACCGTCGAGCGCAAGGAAGGAACCTTTCCATACGGCCGGACCTCCTTCCGGGTGATCGACCTGCCCGGCACGTACAGCCTGACCGCGGCCTCGCCCGAGGAACTGATCGCCCGGGAATTCATCATCCGGGAACGTCCCGACCTCGTCGTCGCCGTCCTCAACGCCGCCCTTCTGGAGCACGGTCTCTATCTTGTCGCCGAACTCCTCAGCCTGCGGATTCCCGTAGTCATCGGTCTCAACATGATGGATGTGGCCCGGAAGGAAGGCCTGGCGATCGAGCCCGGCGTGCTGTCGGCGGCCCTCGGCCTTCCGGTCGTTCCCATGGAGGCCTCCTCAAGGGGCGGGATCAAGGAACTGGTCAAGGCGATCGCCGCGGCCGCTGAGGGCGGGCGGATTCCCGAGCCTCAGCGACCGGTAATCCGGGAGGACCATCGCCTGGTCCTGGACCGGACCGGACGTTTGCTCGAGGGAACGGACCTCGAACCCTATCCCCGCGACTGGGTCGCCTTGAAGATCCTGGAAGGGGACGAGGACATCAGCCGGAAAGTCGCCGCGGCCGTGCCTCCCGGGCGGTGGGAGGAAATCCTCGCCTTATTGAAACGGCATGACGACGCCCTGGTCGCCGTCGCTTCCGGACGATACGCCTGGATCGAGCGGATGACCCGGGCCGCTCTCGTCCGGCCCCAGACCGGGCCGATCTCGCTGACCCACCGGCTCGACCGCTGGCTGACCCATCCGTTCTGGGGCCTTCTCGCGTTTGCCGCGGTCATGGCCGCCGTTTTTTCCCTGACATACGCGCTCGGAATCCCTCTCCAGGGATTCCTGGAAAAATCCGTCATCCAAGGTCTTCAAGGGTTAGTCGGCGGCTGGACCGCCTCCTCCCCGTGGTGGATTCGGGGCGCCCTTGTCGAGGGAATCCTCGGCGGCGTCGGCACGCTGTTGACGTTTCTTCCCATCCTTATTCTCTTTTTCGGCTTTACGGCGCTTTTAGAGGATGTCGGCTACCTGGCCCGCTCCGCTTTCGTCATGGACCGGTTCATGCACGCCATGCGTCTGCACGGGAAATCCTGCCTTCCCCTGATCATCAGCTTCGGATGCAATGTGCCGGGAGTGCTGGGCACCCGGATCATCGAGTCGACCCGGGCCCGCCTCCTGACGATGTTCCTGATTCCCCTCATCCCCTGTACCGGGCGAATGGCCGTTATCGCCTTTCTGGCTCCGCTGTTTTTCCGGGAACAGGCGGCCCTGGTCGCCATCGGCCTCATTCTGCTCGCCCTGGGCCTTCTTTTCGCCACCGGGATGATCGGCGGCCGGCTGTTTTTCCGCCAGGACGCGGCCCCGTTCATCATGGAGCTGCCGCTTTACCACGTCCCCCATCCCCGGACGATCTGCGATCTCGTCCGGCGGCGAAGCATTGAATTAGTCCGCAAGGCCGTGGTCGTTATTCTGCCCGTCTCGCTGGCTGTCTGGGCCCTCTCCCGTTTCCCCGAAGGGAGGGTGGAAAGCTCGTATCTCGCCGGATTCAGCCGAGCCCTGGAGCCGGCGGGAACCTTGATGGGATTCGACTGGAGGCTGATGGTCGCCCTTTTCGCCGGATTCATCGCCAAGGAAAACTCCCTCGCCGCCCTGGCTGTTCTCTTCGGGGCCGGGGAGGGGGTCGCTTTAGGAGATCTGATCGTATCCGCCTATCCTCCGGCGGTCGGGCTGGCTTTCATGGCCTCGCAGCTCCTGTTCATTCCCTGCGCGGCCACGGTGGCCGCCTTCAAGCAGGAAAGCCGCTCCTGGCGCCTGACGTTGTTCAATGTCGCCTATCTCTTTATCCTCTCCGCGGCCGTCGGCATCGCCGTCTATCAGGCCTCCCGGCGGATTTTGTAAGCCCGCCCGAGCCGGCCCGATTCCTTAATCCAGGCCGACGTCCTGCCGGTAATCCACCCAGACCCGGCTTCCCCGGCGGGGGCGGAGAAGGGCCAAAGCCTTGAGAAACGTCCGGTTCTTTTTCTGCCAGGTCCGGTTGAGCGCCCGGGCGTATTGGTTGATGGCGATGGCCAGCCAACGGCCCTCGAGAACGTTCCGAACCTGCTCTTTCAAGGAATAAAACCGCCGATGGCCGGCGATCTGGGCTTTTTGAAGCTCGGCCAGGGACAGCCGTCTCGGCCGGAAGACGGCGTGATGGGCGTCGTAGAGGGACCAATCCTTGAAGGCGATCCTTTCCTCGTCCATCACTTTCTTATAGAACGCGCTTCCCGGCAGCGGCGTGAGAATCAGGAACTGCGACGAAGTCAAGCGCGATTTCCGGGCCCACTTCACGGTCTCCCGGAACGTCCCCCGGTCGTCCTGGTCGAATCCAAAGACGAACATGCCGTGGATATGAATCCGGTTGCGACGGAACACCCGGACGGCCCGGTCGAGCTCGGCCACGGATTGGGCCTTATGGGATTCCTGGAGGCTCCGGGGATTCACCGATTCGAACCCGATGCAGACGGTATGGCCGCCGGCTTTTTTCATCAGCCGGACGAGATCCGGATCGCGGGCGACGTCGGCCCGGACCTGGGTCGTCCAGCGGAACTTGAATCCCTCCCGGATCATCGCCTCGAGGAGCTCCCGGGTCCGCGGCTTGTGGGCGGCGAAATTGTCGTCGTAGAAGAAGAGATTCCGGTTTCGGTCCGCGTGGAGGCGCAGCTCCCCAAGGATATGTTCGGTCGACCGGAACCGGTAGGCTTTGCCGAACATCCCGGTCACCGAACAGAACGTGCAATCGAACGGGCAGCCCCGGGACGTCTGGACGGGAAGGACCATCTTTTTCCCCCGCCACCGCCGGTCGGGTTTGAGCAGGTCGAAATCCGCGTAAGGAAAGGCGTCGAGGTTCCGGGGAGGCGCGGACCGGG
>JAAZPG010000372.1 GCA_012797375.1 Acidobacteriota bacterium | reverse complement strand
GTTCTTGCCGACGGTGATCTGGTTGGAGGAGGAAATCGTGACGTCGTTGAACAGGCCGGATTTCTGAAGGGCTTTGGAATATTCGGAGATCTGGATGTTGGAGAGCGCCCGGCCCTTGATGTCCAGCGCCTGGGCTTTGTATGTCGCTTCCAGGAGCCAAACCCACTCGGGGAGATTCCGGGAAAGGACGTCAAGCAGCCGGAGGGGGACGGCTTGCCGGCCCCGAAGCTCCTCGATCAGCCGGATCTTGTTCTCGAGGAAGAATTTCTGCTGCTCCACGAGTTCCAGCTTTTGGAGGACGGGCGTCAGAACGCGCTGCTGATCCTGGGCCTCGGAGAGGAGGGCCCGCTCGGTGTCGATGGATTGTTTCTGGAGAAATGCCAGCGCCCCAAGGACGGCGATGACCAGGAAGATGATCAGATTGACGGCATTCGACTTTTTCGCTTTCTCGGGTTTGATTTCGACCGGCGCGGCGACGGAAACTCCGACGGCCGGCCGCTTGTCGCCCGCTTTGATGTCCGTCTTCAGGAGATTGACGCGGATCATCGGCTCATTTCTCCCGTTTGCGCGTCGCCAGCCCCACGGCTACGCTGAACAGCGGAGCCATGTCCTGATCATACGCCGGATCCAATTTTTTGTCATTATAATGGATTTTCCGGAAGGAATTGAACGGAACCGTCGGGACTTTGAACTTATGCTCGAACGCCGCCGGCAGGCCGCCCATCCCGGCCAGGCCGCCGCAGAGGTAAATCTGGTCGACTTTTTTCTCCCGCCGGTCTTCGGCCGTATAAAAAGCGAGGGTCTTCTCGATTTCGTCGAGAAGCTCCTTGATGTTCATCTCCAAGAGGGTGGCCGAGTCCGCCTCGGAGACCCCGGCCGGGGAAACGCCCCGGAGAAGGGCTTCCGCCTCCTGATGGCCTATGTTGAGGTCCTTGCGGATCGCCTCGGTGATGTACGTGCCGCCGATGGACAGGTCGCGGAACAGCTGGGGGATGCCGTGATCGATGACCACGATCGTCGTGACGTTGGCCCCCAGGCCGATGATGGCGACGGATTTTTCGGCGAATTCCTCGGGATAATTGATCTCGAAGGCGTTGAACAGGGCGAAGGCGTCGACCTCGATCGCCACCAGGTTCTTCTTGGCTTGGTTGATGACGTTGGTCAGGGAGGCCACCTTTTCCTTCTTGACGGCGACGAGAAGGATTTCCAAGCCCCGGTCCTCGGACCCCGGCGGCGGCTTGAGAATCGCGTAATCGACGTGCGTTTCCTCGTAGGGGTAGGGGATGTTGTGCTTGGCTTCCCAGATGATCGATTCGGCCAGCTCCTGAGTCTCCATGGCCGGCAGCGAGATCTTCTTGATGATAACCGCGTTGCCGGAAATGGACAGGGCGACGTCCTTGGAAGTGATTTTCGCCTTGCTGAAGGCCTCGCTGATCGTCGCCGAGACGGCCGCCGAGTCGATGATCGATCCCTCGACGATCACGTCGTGAGGGAGCGGCTCGTATCCGATGCGGGCGACCTCGAAGACATCCTTTTTCCCTTTCTTTTTCAGGTTGAGCTCGAGGATCTTCCCCCCGTGCGAGCCGATGTCCAGTCCGACGACTGTTTTTTCTCGGGTTAGGCCGAACATGTCATACCTGTCCCCTTATATAGATAAAGACTCCGGATCCGCGGCGAATTTCTCACGCAGCTTCTGTTCGACGATGGAAGGGACGAGCTCCCGAACGGAGCCGCCTAAGGCGAAGACTTCCTTGACCAGGCTGGAGCTGAGGAACGTGTAGCGGGCGCTGGGCATCATAAACAGGGTTTCCAGTTCGGGATTCAACTGCTGGTTCATCAGGGCCATCTGCATCTCATACTCGAAATCTGAAACCGCCCGCAGCCCCCGGATGACCGCCCGGGCGCCGCGGAGCTTGGTGAAATCGGCCAGAAGGCCGTGAAACGCCTCGACCTCGATCCGGGGCGGATCCTTGAAGATTTCCCGGATGATCTCCATCCGTTCCTCGACGGAAAACAAGGTCGCTTTTTTCGGGTTTTCAAGGACGGCCACCAGGATGCGGGGGAAAAGCTTCGCCCCCCGGCGGATGATATCGACGTGGCCGTTGGTGATCGGATCGAAGGACCCGGGGTATACAGCCAATTCTTCCCCGTCCGTAGCTCCCATGGCCTTACTCCGCATCTCCTTCCATTTCTGGCAGATCCAATCCTTCCGCCTGGGCGGCAGGACGAACTCCTTTCTTACAGTTATCTGCCGGGAATCCTATCCCAGACCTGTTCATTATGCAAGACCGGCGCCGGGGGACAATCCCCCCAAGGGGTGATTCGACAGGTGAATAATTCCAGGAAAAATAGCCTGCGGCGGGCTCCCGGGGGGGTGAGAAGGAAGCCGGGGGCGCTTAGAATAACAGCCTCGCTCCCAGGCGGAAAGAGTAATCCCGGAGATGGATTTTCTCCTCTCCGTCTTTCGACTTAGGAAAAACATCGGTGAATCGGAAGTCTCCCCAGAGACCGATCTTTTTCATCAAGAAATATTCCACGCCGGCCCCGAGAACATAGCCGAACCTCGACTCGGTTTCCTTCGGGCGGGTGACGCCTTGAAATCCCGGGGCGGAAACGGTCAGCTCGCCGACCGTGGTCAGGAACAGGCCGGCCTCGGCCAAGAGATAGACTTGGAACCGCTCCCGGCTGGGGATATAGATCTTGGCCCCGGGAACGATGGAGAAGACCCCCAGGTCGCCCCCCTTGACGGAATAATAGGAGGAAAAGAGGCCGTGATCGAGCCCGTGGCGGCGGTAACCGATGTCGAGGACGGCGCAGATCGCCGGGGAGAACCGGTACCCGATGGTCAGTCCGCCGTTCAAACCGGAGAAGTACGTATCCTGGAAGCGGCTTCCCAGCGGATAGGAGGCGCCTCCGGATACGGCCAGACTGAATGACTCAAGGGAGGTTTCCGGTCCGGCGAAAACAACCAGAGGTCCCAGAAATGACAGGATCATCGCGGCCGACAGCGCTTTTTTCACGTCTGCCCTCCTCCCGGTATTCTCGTTAATCGGTTGAATCGTAGGAGTTTTAGCCGAAGAAGTCAATTCTTCGCGCTTCGGTCCCCGCCGGGGAGGGGGCCGGATTTGCCAAGAAGGCGGATCTTGTGCTAGGTTGAGTTAAAAAATGATCAGCTTCGGGACGTCGGGCTGGCGGGCGGTGATGGGCGAGGAATTCACCTTTCAGAACGTCCGGCTGGTCGTTCAGGCTCTGGCCAACCTCCTCCGGGCGAAATACGCCGGAGCGGACGTTTCCGTCCTGGTTAATTACGACACCCGGTTTCTTTCGGAACGCTTCGCCGTGGAGGCGGCCCGGATCCTGTCCCACAACAAGATCCAGGTTTTTCTCTCCGAGCGCGACGCGCCTTCCCAGGCCCAGGCCTACCAAATCATCAAGCGCCGGGCCCAGGGCGGCATCAATTTCACCGCCTCCTTCAATCCGCCCGAGTACAACGGCCTCAAGTACAACGTCGAGACGGGCGCTCCGGCCATGCCCGCGGAAACCGACGCCCTGGAAAAGGAAATCCGCCGCCTGCAGGGAAATTACAGCGTTTTTCCGGGGTATCCGAGGACGGAATACATCGAACGGATCGACCTGCGGAGCGATTACCTGGCGTTTATCCAGGACAAGATCGACTTCGAGATCATCCGGAAGGCCGGCATCAAGGTGGCCGTGGATTCGCTTTACGGGACGAGCCGGGAGTACCTGGATGAAACCCTGAGCGAAAACGGCGTCCCGGTGGAGGAGATTCACGGGTATATCGATCCCTATTTCGGCGGGATCGCTCCCTCCTGCACCGAGGAGAATCTGACCGAGCTGCGCCGGCTCGTCCGGGATAAGAAATGCGACCTGGGGATCGCGACCGACGCCGACGGGGACCGCTTCGGCATCGTCGACCATCGGGGGCATTACATCCTTCCCAACCTCGTCCTGGCCGTCCTTCTCGAGTATCTCGTGGCCGTCAAGGGCTGGCGGGGCGGCATCGCCCGGTCCGTGGCCACGACCCATCTGATCGACCGGATCGCCCGGGCCTACGATCTTCCGGTCTACCGGACGAAGGTCGGCTTCAAGTTTCTGGCCGATCTTTGGCTTCAGAACAAAATCGTTTTCGGCGGCGAGGAAACCGCCTCCCTGGCCGTCGCCCGGCACCTGCCGGAAAAAGACGGCATCATGGCCGGGCTGCTGACGGCCGAAATGGTCGCCGCTTCCGGCCGCCGGCTGTCCGACCTCATCGTCGGCCTGTTCCGCAAGTACGGGGAAAGAATCGGCCTGCAGAAAAACATCCCCTCCAACCCGGAACGAACCCGCAACCTCCGCCGGCTGATCAAGGTTCCGCCTTCGCGGCTGGCCGGCCGGCCGGTGGAGAATATCGAGACGATCGAGGGCATCAAGTTCGATTTCAAGGGTGACGATTGGGTCCTGCTCAGGACCTCCGGAACCGAACCCCTCATCCGCTGCTACGCCGAAGCGGGGACGAAAAGAGACCTCCGGGCGCTGGTCAAGGCCGCCTTGGAGAAACTCGGTTGAATGAGAAAAAACCCGGCGGTTTATGGAAAAAAATCGCCCTGCTCTTCCTTGGATTTATCCTGATCGTTCTCTTGATCACAACCGTCTTCGGGGAAAAGGGGCTGCTGAGCATCGCCCGGGCTCGGAAAGCCCAAGCGGTTCTGCTGCGGGAGATCGAGGCCCTCAAGAAGGAGAAAGCCCGCCTGGAAAGGGAGATCGAAGCCTTGAAAAAGGATCCGGAATCCGTCGACAAGGAAGCCCGCGATAAGCTGTGGTTGATCAAGCCCGACGAAAAAGTCATCGTCAAGAAGCCCGGCAAGTAAGAGGGGGCCGGGGCTTCCCGGGGGCCGGTTATTCCGGAAGCAGGGGCATCACCGCCCAGACCCGGTCCTGGTTGAGGCGCATCGCCCAGTTCAGGGCGCTCCGCCAGTCCTCGGGCAGAAACCCGGCCGGGAAAGCGGCCGCTTCCGTTTTCCGCCGGCCGAAAAAAGAAGCCAAAAAGGGAATGCGCTTGGGCCAGACGGCCAGGCTGACCTCGGCGCCGGCGTCGATCCCGGCCAGCGTCTTGGCCGTTTCGATCGCTTTCGGAAGTCCGCCGAGCTCGTCCACCAATCCCAGTTCCCTGGCTTGGCGGCCGGTCCAGACCCGGCCCCGGCCGACGCGATCGACGGCTTCGGCCGTCATATGCCGGCCCTCGGCCGCCTGGGCCGTGAACCGGTCGTAGATCCAGAGGATTTGTTTTTTAAAGAGGTCGCGTTCCGCGGAGGTCATGGGCCGGTACGGCGAGAAGATATCGGCTTTTTCTCCGTAGGTGATCTTTTCGGCCGTGATGCCGAGCGTGGCGGCGAGGCCGGAAAGATCGAATTTCCCGGAAATGACCCCGATCGAGCCGGTCAGCGTCTGCGATTGGGCGATGATTTTATCCGCTCCCATGGAAACCCAGTATCCGCCCGAGCCGGCCACATCGGACATGGAGACGACGACCGGCTTCTTTTTCCGGGTCAGCTCGACCTCGCGCCAGATCGCGTCCGAGGCAACGGCCGAGCCGCCGGGGCTGTCGACCCGGAAGACGACGGCGGAGATCGAGGCGTCCTCGCGGGCGGCTTGGAACCATCCGGCGACGGTGTCCGAGCCCATGGTCTGGGGTGTTCCCGTTCCACCGTGGATCGCGCCCTGGCCGTAGATCAAGGCGATGCGCCGGCCGGTGTTCAGGCCGAGGGAGGAGGGATCGAGCCGTTCGTAAACCGCGAGGGGAACCGGTTTGGCCCGCCGGCCGTCTCTCACCCAAAGGGACACGGCCTCATCCTCGTAGGCGACATCGTCGACCAGGCCCGCGTCCCGGGCCTGGTCGCCCTGGAAAAACGCCCGGTCGATGAGCGCCCGGACTTCCTCCGGAGTCTTTTTCCGGGCTTCGGCGACCGCCGCAACGTAATCGTCGAAGCGGCTTTGCAGGAGGGACTCCATCATCTCGCGGTGGGCCGGAGTGAAGCCGGATTCGGTGAACTGGTTGTACGCCGTCTTGAATTCCTCGACGTGCTCGAATTCAGCCCGGATTCCAATCTTGTCCAGCCCTTTTTTGAAGAAGGGGACGAATCCGCCCAGGCCGTTGATGCCGATCCAGCCGAGGGGGTGGAGGACGACCCGGTCGCAGCCCGTCGCCAGGTAATATTCCTTATCGCCTTCGGGGAGTTCCTCCAGGTAGGCGACGGCCTT
>JAAZPG010000371.1 GCA_012797375.1 Acidobacteriota bacterium | reverse complement strand
CCCGTTTCGGGTAGAATCGCCGTTCGATTCCGGGGTTCGTCTTCTTCCGCCTCTTGTTTTCCTCTCCGAAGTCCATCGAAATCCCCGGCAAACTCGCATTTCCACGAAGGGTAACGGCCATGGCCACGACAATTGAACGAATGCGCAATATCGGCATCAGCGCCCACATCGACAGCGGCAAGACCACGCTGTCTGAAAGGATCCTTTATTACTGCGGCAAGATCCACCGGGTTCACGAGGTCAAGGGCAAGGACGGAGTGGGCGCGACCATGGACAGCATGGACCTCGAGCGTGAACGGGGCATCACCATCGCCTCGGCCGCGACCAGCGTCTCCTGGGCCGAACATCGGATCAACATCATCGACACCCCGGGTCACGTCGATTTCACCATCGAGGTGGAACGGTCGCTGCGGGTGCTGGACGGGGCCGTCTTGGTCCTTTGCTCGGTGGGCGGCGTCCAGTCCCAAACGATCACCGTCGACCGCCAGCTCCGCCGTTACGACGTCCCCCGGCTCGCCTTCATCAACAAGTGCGACCGGGTCGGCGCCAATCCGCAAAAAATCCGGGACCAGCTGGAGGAAAAGCTCAAGCACAACGCCGTCCTGATGCAGATCCCGATCGGCCTGGAGGACCGTCACCAGGGCGTCGTCGACCTCGTCTCCATGCAGGCCGTCCTGTTCGAAGGCGACGAAATCCGCCGAGGGGAAATCCCGCCCGACCTCCGCGAGGAGGCGCACCGCCGCCGGAATGATCTTCTCGACGCCGCCTCGATGTTCTCCGACGAGCTGACCGAGGCCATTCTCGAGGACCGGGTCACCGAGGAGCTCATTCACGCGGCCGTCCGGCGCGGCACGATCGCCCGGAAGCTGACCCCGGTCTTCATGGGCTCGGCCTATAAAAACAAGGGGATCCAGACGCTGCTGGACGGCATCGTCCGCTATCTTCCCGATCCGTCCGAGGTCAAAAACATCGCCGTCGACCAATCCGCCCCCCCCGATGCTCCGGCCGAGGTCGTCCTGTCCTCCGACCCGGACGCCCCGCCCGTCCTCCTGGCCTTCAAGCTCGAGGACGGGCCGTACGGCCAGTTGACCTATATCCGGATCTATCAAGGCCGGATCCAAAAAGGGACGGAGCTTCAGAATGCCCGGTCCGGCCAGCGAATCAAGGTCGGCCGGCTCATCCGGATGCACGCCGACCACATGGAGGATATCCCGGAAGCCATGGCCGGGGACATCGCGGCCCTGTTCGGCATTGATTGCGCCTCGGGCGATACCTTCACCGATCCCTCTTGCCCCTATACCTTGACCTCCATCTTCGTCCCGGAGCCGGTTATCTCCCTGGCCGTCTCCGCGCCGGATAAAAAGGCGCTCGACCGGCTGGCCAAGGCCCTGAACCGGTTCAGCAAGGAGGATCCGACGTTCCGGACGTTCGTCGATCCCGAGTCGCACGAGACGATCATCCAGGGCATGGGGGAGCTCCATCTCGACGTCTACGTCGAACGGATGAAGCGGGAATACAACGTCGAGGTCGCCACCGGAAAGCCGCAAGTCGCTTACCGGGAAGCCATCACCAAGAAGGCCGAATTCGACTACACTCATAAGAAACAGACCGGCGGGGCGGGCCAATACGGCCGGGTCATCGGCTATCTCGAGCCGCTGGCCGACGGGGCGTACGAGTTCGTCAATCAGGTCAAGGGCGGCCGCATCCCCCGGGAATTCATTCCCTCCTGCGACAAGGGCTGCAAGACGGCGGTCAAGAAGGGCGACGTGATCGGGTTCCCCGTCACCGGCGTCCGGGTCGTCCTGACGGACGGCCAGTACCACGAGGTCGATTCCTCGGACAACGCCTTCCAGGCGGCCGCCCTCGGAGCCTTCCGCCAGGCCTACGCCAAGGCCAAGCCCGTGATCCTCGAACCGGTGATGAAAGTCTCCGTGGAAGGTCCTTCCGAATTCGCCGGCGCCGTGTTCGGCTCGATCAACCAGCGCCGGGGGGTGATCGTCAGCTCGATCGAGGACGGGAGCTTCTCCCGGGTCGATGCCGAAGTTCCCTTGAGCGAGATGTTCGGCTATTCGAACCAGCTGCGGTCCCTGACCCAAGGCAAGGCCGAATTCACGATGGAATTCCTCAAGTACGGCCGGGTTCCCGCGGCCGTGGCCGAGGAGCTGCAAAAGCAACACGCCGAAAAAAGAGCCCGCGAGACCGGGTAAGGAGAATATCGCCGATGGATGCCAAACACCTGATCAATCGCAGCCCCCTCCGGGTCCTGGAGGATTCCACCCACGGCGGTCCGGGCCCCGGCGGCCTGGCCGTGCTGGCCTCTCCGAAGGGCGTGGGCAAGACCGCCTGCCTCGTTCACATCGCCACCGACAAGCTTTT